>CAIZIN010000083.1 GCA_903933085.1 uncultured bacterium | reverse complement strand
CTACTATATCAAATATGACAATAACAACAGAAGAAATACAGAAATTAGCTAGTCTTGCTCGACTTAAATTGACCGATGAAGAAACTGAGCAATACGCTAAGGATTTGAGCGGTATTCTTAAATATGTTGACCAAATTCAAGAAGTGACAGAAGGGGTTGATACAACCTCCACTTCAGGTAAAACTTCAGCCGATTTTCCACATAGAAACACTATGAGAGATGATGTCTCAGATCAGGAGATTAACCCAGAACCACAAAGGCTTGTGGAAGCTGCACCGAAGTATCAAGGTGGATTTGTAGAGGTTAAGAAAATTCTTGGATAAATTGAGCTGGTATAGACATACAATAAAGCAAATATAAAAAAAGATAAATACGATAAAACTCCAAAATTATGACAATAGATTTAAAAACACTGACAATTTCAAAGGTAAGGGAAATGTTTACAAAAGGAACACTAACAAGCACAGAATTGGTGCAGGCATATTTGGATCAAATAAACTTACACGACAAGGAAGTAAATGCCTTCAGGGAAGTTTATTCTGATGCGTTGGAACAGGCAAAAAATGCAGATGATATTAGAAAAAACGATCCTACACAAGCGAGTACGATGTCTCTGTTGGGAATTCCTTTTGCTATAAAAGATAATATGCAAATTAACGGAAAGCACGCAGGTGCTGCATCAAAAATTTTGGAAAATTATGTCAGCTCATATGACGCAACTGTAATCGCGAAGCTTAAGAAGGCCGGGGCAATATTCATTGGTAGATTAAATATGGATGAATTTGCCATGGGAGGTTCAACTGAAAATTCAGCATATGGTGTTGTGAAGAATCCAAATGACTTAAGTAGGGTGGCTGGCGGTTCTTCTGGTGGATCAGCCGCATCCGTTGCAATGGACGCTGTGCTTGTGTCCTTGGGGTCTGATACTGGTGGATCTATTAGGCAACCTTCAAGCTATTGTGGGGTAGTTGGTCTAAAGCCTACATACGGAAGAGTTTCTCGTCATGGATTAATGGCTATGGGCTCATCGCTAGACGTTATAGGCCCAATAGCAAAGACAGTTGAAGAGGTAGAAGAAATATTTAATGTTATCTCTGGACAAGACAGATATGACGCAACTACTTTATCAGACGAAGATGTTAAGGGCGCAATAGGAAAATCATCAAATATTAATTTGCAAAAACTTCGTGTTGGAATTGTTCCTGAGCTTATGAATATGGGGGGGATTAATCCAGTTGTTTTGAAGAACTTAAATGACTCTATAGAAAAACTAAAGAATGCTGGTGTAGAAATAAAGGAGGTTAGTTTGCCTCATATTAAGTACTCTCTTGCGGTTTATTATGTTTTGATGCCTGCAGAGGTTTCATCGAATATGTCTAGATTTGATTCAATCAAATACGGTGGAAAAGTTGAAGGAAAGGATTTATTAGGTGATTATCTCAATACTAGAGGAGAATTGTTGGGTAAGGAGGTTAGGAGGAGAATAATTCTTGGTACTTATGTGCTATCTTCTGGATATCATGATGCCTATTATAATAAGGCGAATATTGTTAGAGATTTGATTGCAGCAGATTTTAAAAAGGCCTATGAGGAAGTGGATGTGATATTGACTCCAACCGCACCGTCTCCAGCATTTAAAATGGGGCAGAATAGTAGTGACCCAGTCGCAATGTATTTGGAGGATATATTCACAGTTACGGCCAACCTGATAGGAATTCCTGCTATTTCTATTCCATCTGGTGTTGTAGAGTTGGATGAAGTAAATTCTGCGGGAGAAAAAATAAAGTTACCACTTGGGATTCAGTTTATGGCGCCGCTATGTAGAGAGGACGTATTGTTTGCAATAGGAAAAAAGTTTACTACAGCTTAAGAGTTCGAGTGTTCATATTCTATTAGGGGGTTTTGTGGTTTATTGATATAATATATCCATCATGAATAACACAAAAGCAAAAAAGAAAAAAGAAGGAAGTCTTTTATATGCTAAGTTTCAAAGAAGTTCAGAGGTTCCAGCTATAATATTGTTTCTAATTAGAAAGCGTATTGTAAAGACTGAGGGTGCAGCCATTGCTCTTATACTCTTTTTGGTCATTGTATTTATTATGATAAGTATAAACTTGTTTTTAACATGTTTTACTCATCCAGTTTTTATTAATACAATCAATTAACAATGGCTGATAAAAAACCAGATCCAAAAAAGGCGGGGGCAAAGCCTGCTGCTCCAGCGGGGCACATGTTTGAGTTGGAGGCAAAGATTTTTTTGGTTGTGGCTTTTATTGTTGTTATATACCTGGCAACAGGCAGGTATGTTTTGGAGAGGCTCGGATACAGTCAGGCAAATTCAATAAATTATTTTTCTGGTATTTTGAACAGTGGGTTGGATTTGTTCAATGGTATTTTTAATATGGTAATTTTCCTCTCTGTCTTTTTGATTTTGATTTTTGTGTTAGGTTCAATCTACTTTAAATATAAACATAAGGAGATTTTGACATTGTATAAAACCAGTTTACCGAAGGGGTATGTTGCAAGTCTTTCAAGTACCGCTAAGGCTACTGTTGGTGGTGGAGCGTCGGTTGATGGAGGTGCTGGTGTTATTGAAGGTGGGTCATCGGTTGAGGGTGGTGTGGCAAAATTTGTACTCAATAATTCTGGAGAAAATAAAAAGTGGGTTGAAATTGAGAAACATATGGCATCCATGAATTCTTCTGAATG
>CAIZIN010000082.1 GCA_903933085.1 uncultured bacterium | reverse complement strand
TTGTCTCTAAATATTCGTTAGTCCACTCTATTTTATCATCACAAAGATTCTTGAATGATTCTTTATGTGAATACCCCAAAAAAGCAAGCATTCTCAAAACAAAAAGCCATTCCAATATCTCAATAGACTTTTTTGTATATTTTTTAATTTGAGCATTCTTACATATTTCCTCCATATCATTAAAAATCAATGCTTCACACCCCTCTTCTGGTACAAGCCTACGAATAAGAGAAAAAGCTCTAGCTATTACCATAAAAATATTTTGATCTTCTTTTAATTCAAAATAAATATTGTAAATAGGCAAAGCATTTGTGATACGCCAAATATCCTTACCTTTAACTAAAGATACTTCAATATAAGAATATTCTTGTAGAGAATATCGTAATTTAGAATCTAAAACTCGCACACTTTGAGCTTTCGCCTTAATCATTCCAAACTCACGAGTAAAAAGAGTCACAAAATGATTTTTTTCACCCGAAGGAGAAACATTTAAGACAAAAGCATACGTGGTGTGAATATGATACATTCTATATAGATAATTCTAATTTTATTTTTTTATCACCAATTGAAATTTCCTCCCCTTCTACCTGCTCATATACAATAGAATCTAATGAGGCAGTTTTTGATAATTGCACTTTAAATTTTTCAATAAACTCTTTTGCAGAATCATCACAAAAGATAACTAATTTCGGTCTATCCTTGGGAGTAAGCCCCTTTCTTTTTCGAAGATCCTGAATTGACCTCAAAAGCTCTCGATACTCCCCTTCTTCTTTTAGTTCAGGGGTTATGTTTGTATCCAAAACTAAAGGCAATTCAATCTCGGAATCAAAAATAACTTTTTTAACATTTACTTCTTCTAAAATCAAAGACGTATACCCATCATTTTTAACAATATCTTCGTTTTCTTTCAGAGTCAAACTAAGAAGAGGTTGTTTAACTTTAATGCCTGCGGTTGAACGCGCCTCCAAAGCCGAAGAAACTATACTACGCACCTTTTCCATATCGGCAATAATTGTATCTTTTATAAACACTTCTTTTACTCGTTCACCAAGTGTTTCATTTTCGTTTGGCCAAACAGTAAAGTGAACACTTTCTTCATCTTCATTTGCTCGAACACCTTTGTAAATTTCTTCAGCGATATAAGGCATAAATGGAGCAACGATTTGAGCGAATCGGAAAAGAACATATCGCAAAGTCGCGCAAGCCAAGTTTTTATCTTCACTTTCTTCTTTCATTCTGTCTCTTGATCGTCGCAAATACCAAGTTGAAAGATCTTCAACAAAAGGCATTAAAGGTTTCAAAGCCTGATCAATTTCAAATGAATCCATTGCCTTTGTCACACCATCACATAATTCTCTTAAGCGTTCGATAATCCACTTATCAAGTACGTTTCCACTATCATTTCGCATTGGTATACCATGCACAGTTTTTGCGTCTGTATTGTCATCCTCTCCCGCATTGTCATTCCGGCGGAGGCCGGAATCCAGTCTCGCATCCGAATTTGAATCCTGCTTCTCTCGGACTGGATTCCGGACCAAGTCCGGAATGACAGAGGTAGATGTTTTATACATCTCATAGAAAGAAAGCACATTTCTCATTCGTAGAATTATTTTTTTATGAACTTCGTCTACTTCTCTTTCGGAAAAGTTTAAATCTTCTGAGCGCATGAGTGGAGAGGAAAGCATATAGAATCGAACTGCATCCGCACCATATTTATCAAACATCAAGCTCGGATCTGCATAATTGTTTTTTGATTTCGACATTTTCTGACCATCTTCTGCAAGGACAGTTCCTGTTGTAATCACATTCTTAAATGCAATATCATCAAAAAGCATTGCGGAAATTGCATGGGTGTAATAGAACCAAGTTCTTGTTTGAGCGATATATTCAGCAATGAAATCGGCAGGAAAATGCGACTTGAAAAAATCTTGATTTTCAAACGGATAATGCTGTGAAGCATATGGCATAGAAGAAGATTCAAACCAGCAATCCAGAACTTCAGGGATTCTTTTCATCATTCCCTTTCCGCTTGAATCTGGAAATGTAATAGCATCAATATACGGTCGGTGGAAATCTAATTCATATAAAGCATTGTGCGGAATTGGAGCGAAATCAAGTTCTTTGTATTCAGCTGTGTAAATAGTCTCTTTAGTATTTTTCAAAATCTTTTCTTTATCCCAACCATTCGAAACCCAATCTAAAGCAACTATAGGGGCTTGATGAGAAATAATTAAGACGACTTCATTCTCCAAACTTTTATCTATGTCATAGATAAAATCACCAACTCTTTTTCTTACATCATTTGAGTTTTCACCATTTGGTGCCGATTTTTCAAAAATAGAATCATTTGATGGATAATAATTCTGATAACTTTCATCATCCCACTTCATCAAATTAAAATCTCCATAATCTCGTTCACTTATTCGGTTATCAATAACAATATTTTCTTTATTTAAGCCAATAGTAAGAGCTACGATATCAGCAGTTTCTCTTGTTCGAATGTACGGAGATGTAATGATTTTTGTGATTCCTTTATCTCTCAATTCTTCTGCCGTTTTAATCACCAAAACTTTTCCTTCTTCAGTTAGATGGTGTGGATTACGGGCTTTTGAACTTATTATATTGTCTACGTTCTGAGTACCTTGACCGTGTCTCATCACAAAATATTTATTAGTAGATTTTGTATGTTTTTTAATATCATCCAAAGACCCAAGAACTTCAAGCTCTTTAGTTTCATCACTTTTCCAAATTGGGAGTGGTGTAGCCCAAAAACGATTACGAGAAATATTCCAGTCAGGAGCATTTTCCATAACATTTTTAAATCTTCCCTCTTTTAAGTGTGAGGGTATCCAA
>CAIZIN010000081.1 GCA_903933085.1 uncultured bacterium | reverse complement strand
ACGAGCGGTGTGTGAGTGAGTAATCTCACTCACGACATCCGAGTGTAGTTGCGAACAAAAGGTAAATACCCCGTGGCTTGCCACGGCATTGGGTGAGCGAAGCGAACTCCCAATGGGTCCAGGGCTTGCCCTGGGGTTAATACCTTTTATTTAAATTATAAAATACCTTAATATTATATTAAGTCATGAAATCAAAAAAAATACTGTGAATGATAAAATGCAGAAAGGTTACGAGTATGAGATTGTTAAGCTTGAAGGAAAAAATTTTGACCCAGAATTCAAACCTGACCTTACCCCAAAACAAATGCTCGAGCTTGGAGTTTTTGGAGGTGTCTACATGAGAGATTGTGTAAAAGAGTTTCCAAAAAATTGGTTCACAAAAGCAAAATTTGCACCAAAGGATACAAGTAAACACTTAGAGGAATTAAATTTTTTCAAAGTAAATGCAAGCCAGCCACTTTCTGTTTGGAGGGAAAAAGGTTGGATACATGAAGCTGATCCACGGGGCTGGTTTCAATGGTACTGTCGTTATTATATGGGCCGTAGACTCCCCGAAGAGGATAAAACACAGATAAGACGATGGAAGGCAATGAGACGTCACCTAGGGCAAATTAGGGCCAACTGCAGGCCTTCAGATGCCTTTTGTCGCCCAAAACAAAGACAGGCTTTGCTACATTGGGCCTATGACACAAGAAAGTTGTAAGTAGAAAAAACTAAAACATTCGATCAAACGAATGGTTGAGTCCTATATATTCACATATGTATAATCCACATAATTAAATACATTGATTGATATCACTCTGGATCAATATAATTTAATTTCTTGTATTGATTCGTTTGATCGAATTAAAAAAATACGTTAACTGTTCAAGGTTAACGTATTGTGATTGTTTTTGTCATCGTCTTCTGTGGGGTTGGTCATTTGGCAATATCGAAGCATTACTGCTTGAGTGGCTTCGCTTGCTACGACTCGGATATCAGAACGAGTACGGACTTCAAATTCTGGCCAAAAGCTACCAGTTGGGTAATGGCCAAACATATTATTTGGATTATATTTCATGGTCGGAAATTGTGTGCTTTCTATGTTTGATTTTATACTCGAAATATTAATTGTCCAGTTTCAAAAGAAAAACGTCAACCTCGAAAGATTAACGTTATTTTGCACATGCTGTTTTTGAATAATGATCTGACCGAACGGCAAATGTTGCTGTTTCGATAATCTCATCCCGTGTGCGTAAAAGTAAGAAAGGGAATTTCTGACCACGAACGATTTTCAGGCTGTGGATGGAGGCCTTTTTCTTACTTCTACACCAATTTTTTGGGTGTTTTCCTATTTTATTTTTCATAACAGTTTCTTCTTTTGAAGATTCTATAACAATCTACTGAAATGTCAATACAGGCGAAAATTTCATTATGAGCTATAATTTGAAGTAATGAAATCTCCAAAACTCTTCGAAGAACGTTATAAAAAATTGAATAAAGCCCAAAAGGAGGCTGTGGACTCCATTGATGGGCCACTTCTTGTTGTTGCAGGTCCAGGCTCAGGTAAAACAGAAATTCTTTCACTTCGGGTGGCAAAAATTTTAAAAGAATCTCAAGTTTTACCATCAAATATTCTTTGTCTTACTTTTACTGAATCAGCTGCCGTAAATATGCGTGAGCGTTTGGCTAGACTCATTGGTGAGGAGGCCTATCGTGTAGCTATTCATACTTTTCATTCATTTGCTTCTGAGGTGATTCAAAAATACCCAGAATATTTTTACAAAGGAGCTAGATTTGCTCCAGCGGACGATTTGGCTCAAATTGGTATTTTGGAATCAATTTTTAAAGTTCTT
>CAIZIN010000080.1 GCA_903933085.1 uncultured bacterium | reverse complement strand
TTTGTCTATATTCGTTTAAAGAGATCAATGAACTAGTGGCAGACAAAACCGTAGCCAATAAAAATTTATCAGATTTGGGGAATAAGTCCTTTAATGACTCACAAGGTAGATCCTATGCAATGCAAGTATCTCAAGAACAATATTTAAAAATAAAAAGCCTGGTAGATAAAACAAATATCTTTTTCAAAGATGCAGATACTCTTAATCCACAAATACAAATTAAAATAAACAATAAAACACTAGAGGACGGAATAAATGCTAAACGCATAAAAATTAACCAATTATTATTGACTTGGGATGAAAATAATAAGCGCTCTTTAAAAACAGACCAGGCTTTAGTTAATGAGATCAAAGAATCACTTCTATATATTCAGTCTTATGTAGAGCAATTAGAAACCATTGTTTTAAATCTTTCACCTGAAGATTCAGGATTTTCAGCTGAGCAAATAAATTCATATAAAAATGTTATCACGAGCAGTGTTTCTGAAATGACACAAATCATTGATACTGTAAATCAGGTAGAAATAACAACAAGAGAATCCGGTGAAAATAACAATAACACAAACCCCAATGAAATCACCAGACAGATAGAAATATTCAAGCAACCAGAAAATACTATAGATACTTTAGAAAATATTAGAAATAATACTGCCACCGCTACCACCTCAAAGACCAGTAACCCTACAGAGACAAATGTCAACAGTAGGCCAAGAATAGTAGATCCAGTGTCAACCATCATCTACCAACAAAACCCCGCCTCATACAAAAATACTGGCGTGGATGTGGACAGAAGCGGTCAGATGTCTCCTCTTCAGGATTGGTAAGAGAGATAAAACCATTCTTTATTATCTTGATCAAAAAGTCGACAGCCATGTCGATAAATTTTAATTGATGAAACCGTTGGTTAGGTTTTATATTTAAATTTATGTTTTTGTTATCATTTCTACTCTAATTTACAATTAAATCTTATCCACTACAGAATAAATTGGTGAAATCATTGAAATTGCAAAAAAACCAACAGCTACACCAACAAAAAGCATCAGAAAAGGCTCAATAATCGTAGACATATCCTTTGTTTTTTGCTCTACTTCATCTTCATAAAAAACTGCCACTTTTAAAAGAGTACCTCCCAAATCTCCAGTCTCTTCACCTACTGCCACCATTTCACCGACAAAAACAGGATACAAATTTTCAGCTCTTGCAAAAACTTCTGACATGGGTGCTCCGATCTCTATATTATGTCTAGCTTTTTCAATAACTTCTTTATAATAAGAATTCTGTAAGACATCTTTTGTTATATTTAAAGCCTCCACCATGGAAACTCCAGAAGTAAGAAGAGAAGAAAGAGTTCTGGTTGTTCTTGCTGAATTTGATTCTTTCACAAGCTCTGAAATCACAGGAATGTGTATAAAAATAAAATCAAAAATCCTTTTACCAACTTTTGTGCGATTTGTTATTACAATAAGCAAAATAAATGAAAAAACAGATATAAGAACCAAGATCATATGTGATTGAAAGGTGTCACTCAACCATATAATAAACCGAGTACTTGCTGGAAGTTCTGTTCCAATTTCCTTAAAGGTCTTCGTTAAAGTTGGTACAATATACACGAGCATAAAAATACCAATCCCAAGCATTGCCACAATTATAACCGACGGATACATCAAAGCTCCTTTTATTTTCTTTTGAAGTAAATATGATTTCTCCATTTGCGAAGCAACAATATTTAATGCGTCTCCAAGTTTTCCAGACTCTTCTCCAGACATAACCATTGAAACAAACATTGGTGAAAAAACATTAGGAAAATTTTTCAATGCATTAGAAAGTGATGTACCTTTCTTTATGCTATCATTTATAGAAACAACAATTTTTTTCAAACCTACATTTTTTGTTTGTCTTTCAATCACAGAAAGTGCGCGAGAAATAGCTAACCCAGCTTCGAGCATTGAAGCTAAATTCCTAGCAAAAATAATCTTGTCGTGGTTTTTTATGCGATCAAAAAGTGAAAAGTTCAGAGAAAGAAATTTACTTTTTTCGACTTCCCTTGCAGAAAGAACAATCTCCCCTTCTACTTTTAAATCATTTGCTAACTGAAACTTATCAGAGGCTTCACGTGTTCCACTTTTACGCTCACCAGTTCCATTAATTGATGTGTAAAGAAATTTCATTAAACACAATTATAACATGTTTTAAATTTAAAATTAAGAATATAAATATTTGTTTAATAATTAATATATCAAACCAAACATAAGTTAATCCCATTTTAAGAAAACTCCACTACTTAAGAAAGCTATTAAATGAGAGGGTTAGTTCTTGATACAGCGTACAGAGCTGTAATTAGATACACTCACTGAAACGCGCCCAATATTAGCGGTAGCAGAAGTCAGACCACGTCCAAAAGCATAACCTCCACTTCCAACAGAAGACCAAATATGTGTAACTGCACCTAATTGTTCATACGGCCAACCTGAGTATTTATAGCCAGCAAGCTGTGCTCTAAAAAGACCAGAAGCGTTCTTGAGTGTTGTACCCTCGTTTGTTCCTCTCGTTCCTCCAGATCCATAAGGAAAATTGGCAATACATGTAGCCTCAGCTGTTCCATTGGATACACACGTGGTTCTTTCTAGTATAGTAAACTCATCATCTGTTGGAATATGCCAGCCGGTTGGGCAGATTCCTTTGGCACCAGCAGTTGTGGAGCCTGTCATAGCTTGGCCCCATTGGTATAGGCCACCATAGGTGGTGCAGTTGGATTCTACATCATTTGGACAATATTTCTGTATTGATACAGAACTTGTACCTTGATTACTATTATTATTAGCCAAAGAAGTCTTAATCCCAATATTCATATTTTGTTGCATCCAGCATTGGATACCAATCATCACGGTGTTGTATGATTTGCCATCTCTTGTGTCATAGAACGTAGAAGTTCCACAAGCAAATGTTGTAGCTGGCGCCAAAGATATTGTCCCGTTAGCTACCACCATGTTTGTCATAGATCCAATCTTTGTTGAGTTATCAAAACTATCAGTTACAGTAATTGGTGTTGGGTCAACAATGTAGTCAATGTCAACTGATCCAGTTGTCTTGAGGTCAAAGGTGTTGGTGGAGCGTGGAAGGTTGGTTAGTAGTATCTTGTATATTCTTGCGGTATCAATGTTTGTGAATGTAGCAATGGAGTCAGTGGTTGGTACATCATCATACACGGGGTATACATCTATCCTTCCGCTGATGGGAGCAGAAGGTTGGGTTGAAGTCCCGCCGGCTTCTGTTCCGCCGGCGGAGCCGGCGGTCCCTGCACCAGTGTTGCTTGTTGCCCGAGCAAATATTGTATTGTCATTCTTCTTTGTCAGGAATTTTTCAAATGTGACGCGTACGGTGTGTCCATCTGCAATTGTAGCCCAAGTGTTGTCTTGTTCCTTTACTTGGTCATAGATGTCTCCAGTGATTTCATTGTTCTCATCTAGCTCTAGTGCTTTTGTTATGAAAATGATTTCAAATGTTTGAGTTGATAGATGTGGGACAGTCCATTCTACATAGTCTAACTTACCATCATTGTCTAGATCATATGCATGGAATTGTACATCTTGGTTATTGTTGTTTAACCATTTGATTTTTATCTTGCCCTCTTGTCCCACTTTGTATATTGGAGGTATGTTGGTGAAGGCAAGGACGTTGGTAGTATGTGGTTGACCCTCCGAGTCAGATACTGAGTCAGATACAGTTACAATCTTTCCTGTGTCTGTGGTGGCTTCTGCAATAGTAGGAGCTGGAGTAGAGTATTCCACTAAGATATCGGGGGTTGTTTGGGTAGGTTCTAAGCTGGGTGGAGTTTGAATTTCTTCGGAAGTTGTTGTTGAGGTTATCGAGGTTGTTGTGGTTATTGATTCAGTAGTTGTACTTGCTGTGGTTGTGGTTGTTGCTACTGTCGTTGTGGAATTGTTTAATTCAGGAGTTTCGGTAACTTCATTGGTGGTGGTAGCGATGGCGGTGGCTTCTACTACAGGGGCGATGTCGACAGTGATAACTTCTGGTTCTGGGGTTATAGCTAAAGCATCTTGAATTGGAGCTAGAGCTTCTTCTGTAGCAGCTGTCATTTTACCTATGTTATTAGTGAAAGAGCTCCAGATACGAGAAAGAAAACCTTGTGGCTTTCTTAGGGCTGGGTCGTTTTTGATTTTTATGGCTTCTTGTTGTTTTAGAGATTCAGCAAGTTTTATAGAGGCTTCTGATTTAGATATTTCTTTTGATATTTTACTTAATTTCCGTCTATCTGATATTGTTAAGTTTTCAGGTTTTGTATTAGTGAGAATGGAGCTTTCTTTACTTAGGGGAGTTATCTTTACTTCTTCTGCTCCTTTAGGTATTTCTACTAGATGTTTGCCGGCTAGGATAGCAGAGGCTGGGACTTTGATTGTCCACTTTACTCTGTCATTAGGGGCTGTGGGAGCTTGGGTTGGTTTGGAGTTTTTTAGGGTGGAGAGGGATTTTTGGGAGAGGTGGGAGGAGATGTAATTAGATACTGAGATTGCAGTACGAAAAAAGAAGAAAGATATAAAAACAAATAGAATACCAAAAACAAAACCTGTCATTAAAATTTTTTTAGAGCTAAAAATTTCTTTTATCTTTACATTATATTCAATATTATTTTTACTTTGTAAATCAAAAATATCTTTAAAATTCATACAGACATTTTATCACAAAAAAATATTATTTAATATGATTTTTAAAGACCTCATTCTATATAGTTAAAAAGAAGCAGATTAACAAATATATAGCTGTGTGTAATTAAATTTACCTCAAGAATCTTACCCTACTGAAACCACTCTCAAAACCTCTTCGATAGTAGTCTCTCCTAATACGCAGTTGAAAATCCCATCTTCAAGCATCGTAAGCATTCCCTCTTTTTTACCTTGCTCCTCAATTTTATCAGCAGTACCACCTTGGATAATCATTTCTTTGATAGTGGAATTTATTTTCAAAACTTCGTGAATACCGACACGACTTTTATATCCATCTTCAGATTCATCAGATTTTTTAGGTCGATAAAAAGGAACTTTTTCCCATACAGCATCCGGAGGAACAATTTTTTCTTTTATAAGATGCTCGAGCACTCTATCTAGATCAACAGTTTTTCGTAAAGCATCAAGTCCAACCTTTGTCATAAAATATTTTTCTTTTGCTTTTGTAAGTTTCCTCACAAGTCTTTGTGCCACAATCACAGAAAGCGTAGAAACCAAAAGAAATGGTTCGATCTTCATATCTATAAGTCGAGGAATTGCTCCAGCAGCAGAATTTGTGTGTAAAGTTGAAAGCACAAGGTGACCGGTGAGCGAAGCATTGATCGCCAAGGAAGCCGTTTCGTTATCTCGAATTTCTCCAACCATAATAATATCTGGATCTTGTCGCACTAAAGAGCGCAAACCATTTGCAAAAGTAAGTCCAATCTCTGATTTTACCTGAGTTTGATTTACCCTCTTCATTTGATATTCAATCGGATCCTCGATAGTTGAAATATTTACATCCGGCTGATTCAACAAATCAAGCACGGTATAAAGCGTAGTTGTTTTTCCACTTCCTGTTGGACCTGTCGTAAGAATCATCCCTGTTGAAAGTTTTGTTGCTTCATGTAAACGTTCAAGTCCAACACCATGAAAACCAAGCCCTTCCAAAGAAAAGCCTGAAGCGTTTTCACGTAAAATTCTCATTACAGTCTTTTCTCCATAATATGTAGGTAAAATAGAAACACGAAAAGAAACTTGCTCTTTATCTAAATCAATTTTAAAACGTCCATCTTGAGGCAATCTCTTTTCGTCGAGTTTTAAACTGGAAAGCACCTTAATACGAGCTGTGATAGAGAGACCAGCTTGTTTTGGGAGCACCATAGCATCACGAAGCATACCGTCGATTCGATACCTAACAACAACTTCATCATCTTCGGGCTCAATATGAATGTCGGAAGCCCCCTGTAAAATTGCATGCTTTAAAAGTGTATCCACAATTCGCACAACAGGCAATTCTTCAGCGATTTTTTTCAACTCATCTTCAGACTCTCCTCCTTGAATCAAAGATGAAGATTCTTTTTGAATCAAAGCGCCGAAATCATCTTTGAGACTTTTTTGATATTGTAATAAGACAGATTTAATCGACTCAAGGTTTGTAAGACGAGTAAGAATTTTAAGACCTGTTTTCTTTTTTATAAAATCAATAGAAGAAACATCATCAGTATCAAGCATTGCTACCTCAAGAAAATCTTTATCTTTTTTGAAAGCAACAACATTGTGGGCACGAGCAATCGGCTCAGGAATAAGTGCAAGAACTTCAATTCCAATTTTTTGATCTTTCAAATCAACAAAAGGGATACCAAGTAAATACGCCTGCATTCTACGCAAATCATCTTCTGTGATTTTACCTTCAGAAACAAGGGTATTTCCCACACTTTCATTTTTTATTTTTGCTTGATCTAAAGCAATATCAAAATCTTTTTGCGAAACAAGTCCCGCATCTGTGATAAATTCTCTAAGTTGTGATTCTTCGATGTACATGTTTCAAATTTAAAATGTAAAATGTAAAATGTAAAATCGACTAAAAAATAAGAAGTGAAACGAATATATTTTTTGTCGTCCTCGGTACTCCGGGGATCCAGGTTTTAAAATTTAAAAAAGTTTTTAATTAAATAGTTTATTTCAAATTTTATTACACATATTATATCACGAAGACAGAAAATTGTTGTAGTGTTTATAACTGTTAATTAATTTTGTTTTAATAGGAAACACAAACCTTTCGTTTAAACGAATGATTCGATCAAACGAATCAATTGTTTTTGAATATAAAAAATCCCCTTACTTCGTTTGTGTAAAAACGCGGGGGATAATAAATAAAAGTAAATTGATCAAGGGTCAAGACTTTTTCCATAAAAAGAAGCTGGGTCAACGTATCCGATTCCAAATATATGAATCGGATTCTCGCATCCATGCATAAACTCATTCAATGACCTCATTATTCTCGGAGAGTCGAAACTTTCCCGAACTGAATACATATTCCCGTCTTCGCTATCGGTTTTACATATTCCGTTTCTCTTCATAAGCAAAGCAAGATGGTGTGCAACCTCATTTCGAGAATAACCTGTATCCGAAACAATCTGATCGAATGTTATTTTACCCCCTACTAAAATAGTAGATCGTACACAACCTCTCCGAAACTCAATATTCAACCGTTTCTTTGTCATATTTTCCTTTCTTCAATTTTCTAATTAGAACTGTTATTCAATATTAGACTACCACCCCAACACATAAATGCAAATAATAAAAATCCCTCCGACCTACCAAGAATTTGGAAGGTGGAGGGATTAAAAGCTAATAGCCAGATAACCTAAGGACCTTGGTAAAATACATGATTCCCTAAGTTAATACCTCTCTGGCCAATTACAAACGCGTAAATTGCCCAACCGTTGTATTTCCAGAATAATACGACTAAGCGAAGCTCTCCAAAAATATCCCTAATAAAGAAAACATTTTGTCGCCCATTAGTTAACAAAACATGATCTTCTTCACCTTTGGATTGCTTTAACATTAAATCACACATATCCATTAGGAGGGTTTCACATTTTTTCTCTCCTCCTAGGAGATTAATGATCTTACTATCAACTGAAAACTCAGACAAAGCGCCGCAGGAGATTACACGCTGATCGGTTGGTCCTTCAATCTTACTACTATCACCAATGAACCAAGAGACGAAATCATTGTTAAATTGAGAACAGATTCCACAACGTCTTAATCTACTAAACTCGCGCTTAGCAATGAATTTTTTAGTAGTAGCTGGAATTTTAACCACACTAACCCATTCAAATAGTTTAATCATGGCAACCTTTAGTTCCGCACGCCCTTCAATAAGAGCATCCACCATATCATCTCCTCCGATCATGTTCCATATTGCCTGTATCCTATCGACTGTTGCATTATTTTTAGCCATTATCTTGTCCTTTCATTCTCCATATAGGAGTTTTATGTTTAGTCTCGCCCATATAGGGCACTCAGACACTGAACCAACTTAGTCACAGCTTTAAAAAGCTATATTTTGGCTACTTAAAGCTGTGACTAATTTATTGTAATGAACCGTATTTCTTACTATTATATCACAAATCCACTATCTTTGCAACTTTTCCAACTCCCCCGTGCCGAAAAAGTGCTCAGCAGAGCGCTTTTTCGGCACAATCCAACTGTCTGTATTTCATGTAGTCGTGAAATACAGCCCGCCACTGCATGGAAAATCAAAAATATTCATAAAAACCGCCCAAAAACTTCCCCGAACGAGTTAACGTAATGATTCTAGAAAATTAATAAATTATTTAACAAAAACCAACTGTTTGAGGTGAGCTCGGGATGGGACCCGAGTGCAAGACTCATTGAGAGTTTTTGTGAGTTTACGAAACAAAAAATCCAATGAGTGGACAGCTCCTGTAAGGAGAGCTTACCGAGTTTTGGTTTTTGTGTTAAGAATAATTTATATAATTTTCAGAAACACGAAGTGCTTTAGTGAGGGAAGTTTTTGGGCGGTTTTGTTGCCAAATGGCCCAAATATGCTATTATGGATTTGTAAGTAATTCCGTCTCGAAAGATACGGGATTTGTTTATTTAGGGAGCATGAAATTTGAAAAAACCATACATTTCCCAATAAGCAAACTTAAGAATAGGTGGAACAATTTAATAGGTGGTAAAGTTGATATTAATCCCGCCCTTTCCAATTAATTTGGAATGTAGCGAGCAAATATCGAAAGGCGGTAAAAATAGGCGATACGATTTAATAGAGTAGTAATTAGGGCGGGGTGATGATTTTTGTAGTCACTTCGTTCCTCAAAAATCAATCATGTTTGATCTAAAAGCAATCAGCGCGGTGTTTACTCAACTCGAAGAAGAGCGAGGCATCTCACGCGAAAAGATTATAGAGGCAATTGAGGCAGCGTTGGCAACAGCGTACAAGAAAGAGTTTGGAAAAAAAGGACAAATCATCCGATGTTCTTTTGATCCAGAGTCCGGAAAGACAGATTTTTACCAAGTGAAAATCGTAGTCGATGAAAGTAGAGTGATTATGCCAGAAGAAGACGAAGATTTACTTCCCGATGATGACGACCGAATTCGATTCAACAGTGAACACCATATAACAAAAGACGACGCCAAGTTTGTTAAGAAAGGCGCGCAGGTAGATGAAGAAGTTGTCTTCCCTCTTGAAACAAAGTCTGATTTCGGAAGAATCGCTGCTCAAACAGCAAAACAAGTTATCATTCAAAAAATTCGTGAAGCAGAAAAAGAAAGTGTTGTTTCAGAATATGGAGAAAGAGAAGGTGAAATTATTTCAGGAACAGTACAGCGAGTTGAAAAAGGTAATATTTATCTAGATATGGGGCGAGCTGTAGCAGTACTTCCATATGAAGAGCAAATTCCCGGAGAGCGATACAGACAAGGTGAAAGAATTCGAGCTTATCTTTTCCGAGTTGATGACGCAACAAAAGGTGTATTCCTAAAGGTTTCCCGTTCACATCCAAAGTTTCTTGAAGGTTTATTTGCAGCTGAAGTACCAGAAATCAATGCAGGCACAGTAGAAATTAAAGCTGTTGCTAGAGAAGCTGGTTCACGTTCTAAAGTAGCAACATTTTCAAACGACTCACACATTGATCCCGTTGGATCACTTGTAGGACAAAGAGGTGTACGTGTTTCAACAGTTATGAGCGAATTGGCTGGTGAAAAAATTGATATTATTGAATGGTCAGAAGATCCTGCACAGTTTATTGAGGATTCACTCTCACCAGCAAAAGTTATCAATGTTGAACTAGATGAAACAGATCATAAAGCAACAGTCATCGTCTCAGAAGATCAACAATCATTAGCAATCGGTAAAGGTGGGCAAAACGTTCGTCTTGCTGCAAAGCTTACGGGTTGGAAAATTGATATCAAATCAATAAAAGGCGACGAGTTAATTGAATCAGATGAAAAAAGCGTTGATGAAGAAGTGGCTTCCATAGAAGAAACTCTTTCAAACGAAGAAGAAGTTGTAAGTGAAGATGGGGATGAGGTTGTAACAACTGAAAAACCAGATGTTACAGAAGAAAAGACGGAAGATAAAGAATAAATAAAAAAAAGCAAGATAAAAATATCTTTCTTTTTGGAAGATATTTTTGTTTTCTCAATACCAAAGTTAAAACTCAAGGTCTTCTATTATTATTCTAAAAATTTGGTTTTGTATATCATTAATAAATAAGTAAAAAGTAAAAATATGAATTTGTCAGTCACATTCGCATTAATTAGTTCAGTTATCGCCATTGTTTATGGCCTTGTTTTAGCAAAAAAAATTATTGGAAAAAGCGCAGGTAATGATCGTATGCAGGAAATCGCAAAGGCAATTCAAGAAGGTGCCAGCGCATATTTAAACAGACAATACAAAACAATCACCTACATTGCTGTAATCTTATTCTTTATAATCGGATTTCTTATTGGATGGTTGCCAGCTTTTGGATTCCTTGTTGGAGCAGTACTTTCAGCCGCTGCAGGATTCATTGGTATGAACATTTCTGTTCGAGCTAACGTTCGAACAACAGAAGCAGCACGAATTGGACTTAAACCAGCTCTTGCTATGGCCTTCGAAGGTGGAGCAGTGACAGGTTTCCTAGTAGTAGGACTTGCACTTTTAGGTGTTACAGCTTTCTATGCAGCGACAAAAAATATTGAGGCTCTTGTTGGCCTTTCATTTGGCGCCAGTTTGATTTCTGTTTTTGCTCGACTTGGTGGAGGTATTTTCACAAAAGCAGCAGATGTTGGAGCAGACTTGGTTGGAAAAGTTGAAGCAGGAATTCCAGAAGATGATCCAAGAAACCCTGCTGTTATTGCAGATAACGTTGGAGACAATGTTGGAGACTGCGCAGGTATGGCCGCGGACCTTTTTGAAACATATGCGGTTACTTCAGTTGCAGCAATGCTTCTTGCAAGTATTGTTTTCATCGGAAACGAAAACGCAGTTGTATTACCCCTTGCTCTTGGAGCAGTAGCAATCATCTGTTCAATCATTGGAACTTGGTTTGTAAGACTCGGAAAGAATCAGGATATTATGGGAGCCTTGTACAAAGGACTTATCGCTTCAGGCGTTCTTTCAGCAATATCTTTCTACCCAATCATTAAAACCTTAATGGAAGGAAATGGTAAATATAGTGTGAATGAACTTTACGGATGTTCATTGATTGGACTAGCAGTTACTGCTGCTATCGTAATGGTTACAGAGTATTTCACATCAACAAAATTTCATCCAGTAAAATCTATTGCCCACGCTTCAAATTCTGGACATGGAACAAACATCATTCAAGGTTTGGCAATGTCTATGAAATCTACAGCTCTTCCAGTTCTTGCTATTGTTGCAGGTATTTGGGGAACATATAACCTAGCCGACTTATTTGGAGTAGCAATTGCAGCTATTTCAATGCTTTCACTTACAGGTATTATTGTTGCAATCGATGCCTTTGGACCAATCACAGATAATGCAGGTGGAATTGCAGAAATGGCCGAGTTGCCAAGTTCAGTGCGTGATATCACAGATCCACTCGATGCAGTTGGAAATACAACAAAGGCTGTTACAAAAGGTTATGCTATTGGTTCAGCCGGTCTTGCTGCAATAGTTCTCTTTGCATCTTACTCACAAGAATTTATCAACAGAGGTCACACTATAATCTTTAGTCTTTCAGACTATCGAGTTATTTCTGGTTTGTTTATTGGAGGATTACTTCCATATTACTTTGCAGCTCTATCTATGGAAGCCGTTGGAAAAGCTGCAGGAAAAGTTGTGGACGAAGTTCGAAGACAATTCCGAGAAATCCCAGGAATTATGGCTGGCACAGCAAAACCAGACTATGCAAAATCAGTTGATATTGTAACAAAAGCGGCTATCAAAGAAATGGTTGTTCCAGCACTTATCCCTGTTCTAGCCCCAATTATTATTGGACTTCTACTTGGTCCCGAAGCTCTTGGTGGACTTCTAGTAGGTTCAATAATCACTGGTATATTCCTAGCAATATCAATGACTTCAGGTGGTGGAGCATGGGATAATGCAAAGAAACATATTGAACTTGGTAATCACGGAGGAAAGGGCTCAGATGCTCACATTGCATCAGTTACAGGCGACACAGTTGGCGATCCTTATAAAGACACTGCTGGACCAGCTATCAATCCAATGATTAAAATCATTAACATTGTAGCTCTTCTTATGGTTCCAATCTTAATTAAACTTTTCTTCTAAATTCATTCAGTGAAAATCAACAAAAAAACGACTTATAATGGCGTTTTTTTGTTATCCACTTTTCATAAATGAATAAATGGTCAAGAGTGGTATAATGTATCAGACCTTCCTCCGACTACGCGGGAGAAGTGTATTAGCACTAAAATCAAACAAATGAAAAAAACACATTATTTAACAATTTTCGGTTTAGTAATTACTACTTTAATTAGTGGAAATATTGTTCTAGCTCAAACAAATACAGCCACATCGGGCAGTGAAGGGAGGTGGAGTAATTTTTTCGAACAAAAAAAGGAAAAGCTTAGTGAAGAGAAGGCACAACTTGAAACCAGAAAAGAGAAAGTCGCTTCAACAACAGCCAAAATCGAAGATAGGATAAGAGATCGTGAATTGAAAATTGCTTCAACAACATCAAGACTACAGGAAAGAGAAGTTAAAATAGCTTCAAGTACAGAAGCAAGAAAAATTAGATTGGAAGAAAGATTTAAAACAGGTATTTCAAATCAGATAGCAAAAGTAAATGATAGATTAGGAGATGCTATAACAAGACTTACGTCAACAGACGAAAGACTTAAAGCACATCTTATAAACTTAAATGCAAAAAATGTAGACACAACTCGAGCAAACGCTCTTCTCGCTGAAGCGGAAGCAAAACTAGTGATTGCATCAGAAAAAGTTTCAACTCTTGCGACATCTTTACAAACTGTATTGTCTGGAACAATAAGTACAACAACAAAAAATACAATTAAAGCAAAAACCACTGAGGCAAATACTTCCGTAAAGGCAGCACATGAAGCATTTGTTAAGGTTGTGGAAAATCTAAAACCAGGTAGAAATGGTAATGGTGCAAATACAGCCACAAGTACCCTAAACAGGCAAGCAACAGCGACTACAACTCCCTAGGTTTCCTCCGTTTGTCATTCCTACTCCCGTATTGTCATTCCAGCGAAGGCTGGAATCCAGTCGGAAAAATTCAGGTTTGGATCCCCGGAGTACCGAGAATGGCAATGCGAATCTGTTTTTACATTATTAATTATTAGATTAACTTGGATCCCCGGAGTACCGAGGACGACAAAAAATATAGTCGTGAATACACTTCTTATTTTATGTCGATTTTAAATTTAAACAAAATGGAACAACAAAAATCATATGGGGCGGTAGTTGCATCAATCATTATTATCCTAGTATTAATTGTCGGAGCTCTATATTTCTGGGGTAAAACATTAGAGGAGAGAGCTCCTATTGTGCCAGAGCAAAATGTAGCAACAACAACAGTTACAACAGATTCATTAGATTCAATTGAGGCAGACCTAAACGACACGCAAGATTTGAAAGATGTGGAGGCAGGGTTGAAATCAATTTAAAATTAAAAAAGTACCCCAGACAATGGCAATAAGCTGGGGCATGCAATTTAAAGTTGATACAAAAAGAGCGATTTTCCCTTCGGGAAAATCGCTCTTTTTTGTCTATTTTTCTAAAATAATTCTTTTCAATCTTTCTGTATTACCATACTTCAATAACCCTAGGTACGACTGAACCGTTTCTTCTTTTCCTTTTTTCGCAACAACATTCCTAAACATTCGCTTTTTTGTACTTGTTCTCACAACTCTGTGTTTCGGAAAGTGAACCCATCCCAAAAAATCTACACCCGAGGTCAGAGTTTTGATAAACAACTTGTCGGGATGTAAACTGAGCTTAAGATTATTTTCTAAAAAATCTGATATCTTGGGTATCAATTGTTCAAGATAAATTTTATCATCACTCATAAAAACAAAATCATCAGCATATCTAATATAATATTTTTCATGTAAAATATTTTTAACAAACTGATCAAATTCATTCATATAAATATTTACCAAAAGCTGTGAAGTTAGATTACCTAGCGGTAAACCAACATCTTCTCTGTCTTTTGTATTAAAGCTTCCTATCACCTCACCTAAAAGCCGTGTAACATTTTCATCCTCTATATTACTCACTAAAATTTCCAACAATAGCTCGTGATCAATATTTGCAAAAAACTTTTTAATATCACATTTTAAAATCCAACAAGCTTTTGTATTATTTTTTGAAACTTTACCAAAAAAATGTTTAAATTTCTCAATCGCTTTATGTGTTCCTTTTTCCAGCCTACAGGAATACGAATCATAAATAAATTCCTTATCAAAGTATGGGTACAAAATTCTATAAATTGCATGATGTAACAATCTATCCCTCACAGAAGACTTATGGATATCTCTAGCCTTCGGGTCATTTATTTTAAAACTTTTATACTCTCCGTGCCTATATGTTTTATTTTTCAAATCGCTGTGAAGAGAAATAATATTCTGCATTAAATTTCTTCCAAATTCCTGAACATCTTTTTTATTTTTCTTTCCTCTTATAAATTCCTGCCATGCCTCAAGTAAATTTTCCAAAGATATGATATCTTGATATGTATGATTAAAAATTCGCATTCTTTAAATATTACCCCCCCCCCCCGCAGACTTTTACCAGTATTGGAAAAATTAAAAGTGTGTTACATACTTTGGTATGGTTATTATCAAAATCTCCCCAAGCTTCCCTAACATACATTAGGACAAAGAATTGACTCTCTCTTTATCGAGTGTATTGAGGCTATTTCAATAGCAACTTTTCTTCTT
>CAIZIN010000079.1 GCA_903933085.1 uncultured bacterium | reverse complement strand
GGCCGGACAGGCCGAAACAAATTCAAAAGAATTAAATTCTAAATATCAAACAAATGCAGTTGAAATCCTGAATTGTTTTGAATTTATTATTTATAATTTAAATATTGTTTCGTATTTCTAATTTCGTGCTTCGAATTTTCCCCGCTCTTTGCTTTTTTAGCAAAAAAAATCAAAGAGCGGGGATGACAGGCTTAGACATTGGAATCATTTTTCTATGTGCAAAGTAGAGCTTTGGTAACTCTTAAAAAGGCCAAAAATCATAACTGCAAAAACAGCAGTGAAGTCACCATACTTCGGTGTGGCAGATTTTCAATTCGCTTTAGCGCGAGCTTAAGCGGCGTCAACGTTTTCAGTTTCTCGCGGGAAACGATTGGTGTAATATTGCGAGGACAGGTGATGTGGTGCTCTTCTGCATTCACTTAAATAAAATGGAGAGACAGACAATAATGTATGGTGCGCAGTAACAAGTATTATTGTTTAAATTTGTCGCAAGACAATACCCTACTGCACTAGACTTTGTAGACTCATAGCAAAAACTCCTCTGGACGGGAGTTCAACTCTCCCCGTCTCCACAAAAAACAAAAAATCTCAGATTATTTAATCTGAGATTTTTTGTTTTTTGTGGAGACGAGCAAGCAAAGGGTTTTGCTTGCGAGGGAGAGTTGCACCACAAGAGTATTTCCATTTTCCTAATTCCTTTCAGTCATAAGGAAAATTGGTCAAAGGCGGAGCGGGACCCAGATTAGCAAATCTGGGAGCGAGCCGAGGTGAGCTCGGGGTTTTGGGCCCCGAGCGCAAGGCCGGAGCGCGACGGCGCGAGGTGTGGTCAGAAAATTTTTCACCAGAAAAATATTTGTGATCGAGGAATTTTGCTTTTGACGAAAAGCAAAATATCCGTGGCCGATACCGCCCATCTCCACTTCAAATCCAAAATATCCTTATTCATGTCACACCCTTCTTAATTTTCTTGACTTTCTATTCTATTTATGCTATTATATATTAAGACTTTAATTGACCTGCTAGCAATCCGTTAAGCGAATTATTGTACATTCAACCACCAATACAGATGGAAATTCTAGAACCTTTGATGATATTATGTATGGGCGTAGCAATCTGCTTATCTCTCGACGAGATTAAGAAAATCCTCATCCGTATCGCCGAAGCACTTGAAAAAAAATAGCACCCCAAACATCTCCCCAAAAACACCTCGTCTCGATGAGGTGTTTTTTTCCTTCCCCTCACTTCTCATATATGATAATCTCAAGAAAGAAAGATCGATAAAAATGAAAACTGTGATAAATTTGGTGTGCATAAAAAATAACAAAATTCTTCTCCTGCTAAAGAGAGACGTTTGGATCCTTCTTGGAGGCAAACCTAACCACAACGAATCTAACTTTGACTGTCTAAAAAGAGAGGCGTCCGAAGAATTGCCGAACACAATAATCACAACAAGCAAACATTTCGGTGATTTCGATGGACTTACGCCACATAGTCATGTTTCGATTCGAGCAGTGGTATTTATTGGAACAGTTGATGGTGATATCACCCCCTCAGCTGAAATATCCGATGCAAAATTCTTTACAAAGGAAGAACTTCGAGGAATTCCGATTTCTGATATAACATCAGAAATTATTTTGGATCTTATCAAAAAAGGATATTTTTAAAACCAGCTTCAATTAACCCAATTTCAAGATTGGGTTTTTCTTTTCCTCTAAAACTTTTGCACTCAATTGTTTTAACCCTTACCTTATGCTAAAGTCTTAACCAGATCCAACAGGAAGGAACAAAATGTCAAAGAAAAAAAATCCATTCAGGGACGGTGTATGCGTTGCTCCGGTAGGCCGAACACTTCCACATGCCAAAAAGAGACTAATGTCCTTACCTAAAGAAATGAGAGAAACGGACCCGGAGCACATAATGATGAAGCTTTGGGCGAAAGAAAATGTCAGGAATAAATGTAGGAACTTCGGACTCACCCCAATCGATTCTATTTTACATAGATGTAATGAACAATGTGAAAAAAGGTTGAGTCTTTCAGGACTACCCTCTCATGAATATCTTCCACCAAATGAAGATGAAGTAAAGATCATTTGTGCAACAGTTCAATGGTTTGCAAGAAACGGTGGACGGGATATTTTACGACAATTTTTTAAAAAACTAGACAAGCTTTATAACTTGTCAAATAGCACAAAACCTAAATCTTCTTAAGACAATAACTTGAGGAGATTTTTCTTAACTTCTTTTCGTCTTTACATCTCTATGTTAAAGTACCAACAGAAAGGAGCAAAATGAACATTGAACTACACGGGTTCCCTAAAAATTTCGCAAGTGAAACCAAGATCATAATCTGGAACAAATTAATTGCCAACCTTCCATATGAAGAGGCTGTTAATAGCGTAGTTACAAGTAGATCATATGATACTCGAAACTGCTACGGAAAGAATACACCTTTCTTACGTGTATATTCAGAGAAAATATCAGATTTTACTTTTGTTGAAACACATTTAAAATCAATTTGCATTCCAAGGACAGTAATCAGAATTCCAATTGATCAAATTCTTCTACGTAGTAGTTTTGATTTTTAGATTTTAAGCTTAAAACCCCCTCAATAGGAGGTTTTTTTATTTTATGAAAACTTGCGCTTACCTTAATTATATGATATAATAGTACATGTATGAGTACAAAATCGATTCAGAAAGAAGGAAGACTACTGCGTCACTTACCAAAAGACGAAAGGAAACGTTTGATTCTCAGTAATCAAACAACAGCTGGCCCACTCCCAGTCCTAATGTATAAATATCCAATTCGTTTTTGGATTGTTACAATTTTGACGGCGACAATTATCTTCATCTCACTAGTCTGGTTTGTGAATAAAAATTAAACACAATCAAGCATCCCCCACCAGTTTACTGGCGGGGGATTTTTTTAGACATATTATCTATATTCTTCCAAATAATCAAATTCTATGCTAAGGTTTTTTTGGATAGACACGTAAATAAAACTCAGAGAATAACGAACATGAAAACTGACAGCATATTCATGACGCTGAAAAAAGACTGGCCAGCAACTGATGCAAAAAACAATATAAGCGCTACTACCATCAGTATCGGTAGGCATGAAATGGAACGCATCCCAAATCCACTTGGGCACAAAGATGCTCCATGGCTCGTCCTCAAAGGCACACTCATCGGAGCAACAGAAGGTTCTTGGAGACAGTGGACAAAAGACAGCAAAAACCCAGAAGGTCCTTTAGCCACCAATCCAATCTTCGAAATCATCATCGAAGAGTAAATTTAAAACCTCCCCAGATCATTCTGTGGAGGTTTTTTTAATACTTAAATTCGTTCAAGAAATAATCAGTAGATTATTTAGCCATTTTATCTTCCAACATTCCAATCACTTTCAAAGCACTTACTTGGGAAGCTTTAGCATCTTTACTTGCTACAAGTTTTTCCCACTCGGCTGTGATAGCTTTATCTTGAAGCTGTCTAATATCATTTTCTAATTTAATTCGATCATCAGGAGTGGTTGCCCGAGTGTTTAGTACAACATCTAAAAACTGATTAAGAACCAAAGAAGCTTGATTGCTTGGTGAAGAATTAACACCACTACTATTGTTTGATTGCTGAAGTTGTTTTCCTAAAGAAAGATATTGTATAGAAAGATATATATTTCCAGCCAACAGAACAATGATCAGGATACTCGGGAACAGATTTTTTTTAAGCATTTTTTAAAATTATTATTTAATCAATATATTATATCAAAGTTTTAACTTTTTGCTGAACTTATAGTAACCCCCTCGCCTATTGTCAATATCACACATATGAGGTAATGTCTTTTCAGATCTTACACACAGCTGTGTGAGAATAAACAACCAAAAAAGAAAGGATTGTGTATGAACTACAGCAACTTCATTGAATATAAAAACTGGGGGTGGAACGCTCCCACAGTAAGTTTCATAGGCATTGTAATCTTCAGTATTATAGAAGGCTGGGGTATCTGGCAACAAAGGAAAACAATCATCACGAAGAATTCGAGTCAATCGATTCCAATGATAGCAAACGCTTACTTCTGCGTATTTTTCATTTGTTTTTTCATTTATGGAATTCAGATGCACAGCATAGCAATGATTATAAATGGTCTCCTGGCAATTCCGTTTATTGCAATGCACACAGTAGCAATAAAAACTTCAGATAGTACCAAATCTGAAAAGTGGCATATTTCTTTTCTTGCACTGATTCCACTGATTGCGTTCTCTCCTTACTCTCAAAAATTATTTGCAGTAATGCTTGTAGTTGCGAGTTTAATCGGGACACAAACCTTGATTAAAATCCTGTATGAAAAAGACTCCGGATCAGTTGAGCCGAAATTTCTTTGGGCACTCATTTTAGGTATCAGTTTTTGGGAAGTTTATGCTTGGCATATTAAAAACACAGGCCTTTTCATCGCGAACTCATATTCTCTCGTAATGCTCCTTGCGACCATATATATTTGGAATATATACAGTCCGAAAGCAAAAGTAGCATACTTCAAAGAGTTAAAAGAAGTTGAGAGAGAGCTACGCAATGAGGATGAAGAATTAAACCCAAACCAACTCGAAGAGTTTGGGCAGATTGAAGAACTGGCTATTGAGATGGGCGGATCAGAAATTGGCCTATGTCTTTCACAAAGAAAATACTTAGAAAGGAGAAGGATGATACTTCTCCGACGTATAGGTCGACTCCCTTACACACCACCCGCCTCATTAAATTGAAGTGGGTGTTTTTTTACACAGAACACGCTATGTGTTATGTGTTATAACCCTACACCTCACACACTTACACCCAACTTTTTTTATATACTCATTAAAATATTCCTTTCCATAATCGTAACAAATCTCCTCCCCTGCTATTATTTTTCTTTTACTAAAAATAAATACTTTTCTTTTTTTAATTTCAACTTCAGAGTTAGGTTTACATGAATGATTTATATATCTTGCAATATTTTCTCTAGCTGTACCATCAATCGTAATTTTTGAATTAATTTCAAATAAGTATTTACTCTTACTTGTATATTGTTCTTCTTCTGATATTTCCCTACCAAAATATTCTATCAAACAAACCCCTTTTGGTATTTCCTTTGTTGCAAAAAGCCCCAGACCCGCACTCGACTTTTTTACCTTAAGCCCCCAATCTTGTATGTGGTATTTATTTTTTTTCATTATTTATTACTAAATATCCTCAGTTGTCATTCTCGCGAATGCGGGAATCCAGGTTTGAATTCTTCAGACTGGATTCCGGATTAAATCCACAAGTATTTTTCTAGTGAAAAATCTTCTGGCCACACCTCGGCTCGTCAGCCTCCGGTCTTGCAGTTGGGTCCCAACCCAACTTCACGGAATGACAGAGAAAGGATTATTAATTCAAGATATTTATACTAGCTATACTATATTAAAAATGCTTTTGTGTATATAATCAAAAACATGAAACCTAAAATGATAATTACCGACAGTCACAGTAGCACAACCGATGCGAGTGCTGAGATAATTAAATACGCACAAAAACTCACAATAGTTGATAAAATTGGAATAGGGATAATAAAAAACACCAATAGCAAAGGTGGTAAAAGAAGCATAAAGTTCCTTCCTATCACAGGAGGAATAAAAGCGTCAGTCCGCGGTAGTGGGACAGTTCAAGATCTATATGTCTACACAAAAGAAATTGACCTAGTTAAAAAATATCTCAGCGAAGTTTTTAAGTAAGTTGTATCAAACTCAGTGATAGCAGAGTTTGATACAAATTTCTTGACTTTTTTTTCAGTAGTTGTACCATATCTCACTAGAGCTAAAAATTCAATAACGCATAGGGCTTTGTTAATTTGAAGCAACATAAACCAAAAACACATAGAAGCACAAATATGGCCTGCCATACATTTGACGCCAGTAAAAACGAACTCGAACACGGAATCGAGTTCTGTGAAGAAAGAGGAAAACGTTCAGTTCCAACCATCAAGAATGGATCGAAACGACATATCAATTTCTGCTCGGAATACCCTCCGAAACGTGTGAACGCCCTCACCCTGCTTTGCGGACAACTCTACGATGAGAGAATCCGCAAAGCCAAAGATGGGGATGTGGCTTTAATCCACGTTCATCATTCACAGAAAATCATCCCAATCGGTGAAGTGATCATTCTCGGCCAAGAACTTGCTCTTGTTCAGCTGATTCCAGGAACAGGAATTCTTGTTCAGGCTAAAAATGGTTCTGTTCGCATCACGTTTAAAAACGGCCAGCTTTTCAAGGAAGCCGCCTAACATATTTTAACCAGAGTCCTGCTCATGCAATTCTCTGGTTTTTTTCTATTTTTGTGTTATACTCAAAACTAAATTAATCGTAATCAATAATATCTACGCGTGGCATCACCAACATACAGAATCAATCATCAAATCCGTTCTAAAGAATTGCGGGTTATTGATGCAGAAGGAAATAACTACGGAGTTATGACCTTGAGAGAAGCTCTCGAGAAAGCCGAGGAACTTGGTGAAGACCTGATTGAGATTTCCCCTAATGCAGTCCCTCCCGTTGCCAAAATAATGGATCATGGAAAATTCCAATATCTTGAAAACAAAAAGGCCAAAGTAGCAAAAACTCGAGCCCATGTTATAGAAGTCAAAGCTTTACAAGTTCGTATTGGTACAGGAGACCACGACCTTGAACTTAAGGCCAAGAAAGCCTCAGAATGGCTCGCAGAAGGCCACAGAATTCAAATTAGCCTCTTTCTACCAGGTCGCTCAAAATACCTAAATGAGGCCTTTCTTAAAGAAAGATTACAAAAAATCCTTAGCCTTATCACCGAAGAATACAGAATCGCGGAAGAACCAAAAAAGAGTCCGAAAGGAATGAACATCCTCATCGAAAAGAAGAAAGCTCAGTAAAAGTTACAGAATGTTTTAGAGGCTTTACAAAAGTCTAAAAATGAGTAATATATACAAACAATTCCATGAAAACCAATAAATCAGTATCAAAAAGACTTAAAGTGACCAAGAACGGCAAGGTTGTAGGACGAAAAGCCGGCCAAAATCACTTTAATGCAAAAGAGAGTCGAAGTAGCCAGCTTTCAAAAAAGCGGGATACAAGCTATGAACACTTTTTTACCAACAAGGCAAAAAGCCGATTTCTTTCTAAATAACCCACCACTATGTCACGAGTAAAAAAAGGTGTTAACGCACTAAAAACAAGACGAAATATATTAAAACAAGTTAAGGGCTACCGTTTTGGACGTAGCACAAAAGAAAAGCAAGCGTACGAGGCTATCTCTCATGCTGGTACTTACGCTTTTGCTCACCGAAGAGATAAAAAAGGTGAAGCTCGACGAGTTTGGAACATCAAGATTAATGCAGCTCTCGAAGCTTTTGGACTTTCATACAGTAAATTCATTGGAAATCTAAAGAAAAAGAATATTGAAATAAACCGAAAAATGCTCGCAGAAATGGCAGCTACTCACCCAGCAACTTTTGAAAAGATTACGGAGATATCAAAAGCGTAGCTTTTGATTCAAGATTTAGGATTTAGGATTCAAGAATAATACAAAAATATCACACCCTTCGGGTGTGATATTTTTATACAATCTTAAACTATTCCTAAATCTTAAATCATAAATCCTAAATCTCTCCATGTACCTTCTTCCCCCTCACCACCAATTCAATCACTTTCTCTACAAGTCTTTTTGGATCTTTATCAAACACAATATTTGTTGTTGGTCGATTACCTTTTTCTATAATCATCTTAATCACTTCATCAGCAGACCAATCACCTTCTAAAACTCCTATAGGCTTACCGTCTTCATAGGCAATAGTGAACTCATTGATAGTACCCACTCGCCCACAACCAACAATCACAGCGTCAGCAGAGCGTGTAAGCATTAAATTTCTTCCTGAAAAACCAAAACCTGTATAAATAATTAAATCCATATTATTGATCGGAAGTTTATAGGCATGAATATGTTCCGCTTCGCTTGAAGCTGGAGAAATACCAACAGAGGCTCCATTTAATTCTTTCGCTCCAATAGTGGCCCAATACGGAAAACCTGTAGTCGCCCCTGTGAGTAAAGTTGCCTTTTGTCGAACGATTTCTCTGCCGAGTTCCTTTGCTCTTTCGTACGCTTCCTTTCCACAATGAGAAGTTTCTGCCGCACCAGAAACACAAATTTTTATATTACTAAGCTTCATTTAAATTATTATATCATAAAAGTTTTATTTAAAATAAACTCTAATCATAATCCAGTCTCATATCAAAAATCTAGACCCGAGTTACTTTGATGATGTTTTTTAATTCCATAATTTTAGACTTCAGCCCATTAGATTTTAACCTCCTCGATAATTTCAGCCTCAATAATTTCCTCAAGAACTGAAGATGTGACTTCAAGTGCGGGTATTTCTTCAGGTATTTTTATTTCGTCTATTGTTATATTCGTTGATGTTGCAACATTGTCATCAACAGCAACAGGTGTTGATGTGGAAATATTATCATCCTCTATGGTAATAGGTGTTGATGTTGAATTGTCTATATTTTCTATTGTTGGATTAGTGTCAATTACTTTAGCTGGAGTAATGTTTTGATTTTGTAATAATCTCTGTAGCTGGTCTTCTGTGACACAAATATTTCCCACACAAAGCTCCTTAACATCAACTTTATTTACTTTCATTGTATTCACATCTGTATTCGCTGTCCCATCAAATAAACTTATTACTTTTGCATACATCTCCTTCACCGCATTCACTAAAGTTGCGATTATTGGTCGGTCACTTAAAGTAAGAAAACCATTTGAAGATGTTGCTACGGCTTCGGGGATGGCTAGTTGAATGTTTTGTGCAGAGAAGCCGGAATACATAGAATCTGTGTCATATCCAGATAGAGTATTCCACTTGTATGATATTGGGTTTATTTTTAGAAGGTCTGTTAATCCTCTAGTGAAGTCTCCTTGTATATTTTTTAGTTTTTCATCTGATGAAACTGTTAGGTTTCCGTCTGCGTCTGTTTGTAGACTTCCTGCTCCAAGACTGGAGAAGCGGATTGTTCCGGTGGTGTGGAGTTGAGCAGTGGGGGTGGTGGTGCCGATGCCCACGTT
>CAIZIN010000078.1 GCA_903933085.1 uncultured bacterium | reverse complement strand
CAATACGAACCTTTTTGTTGATGATGGGTAAAATCCATCTAAGGCGCTCCTCTTGGATGCTTTTTGTCATATGAATGCTCATTAATTACTAATCTAACAAAAAGTGCCATATGTGTGTGCACATTACCTCTCTCATTTGACATTAATGATAAAATACTGTATTATAGTAGATAGAAAGGAGAGTCAACAAATAGACATAAGCCAAACATGTACATAAATACCAGAAGCCACAGAGAACTTCAAGCATTACTTGATAGATGGGCAAGTGAACTTCTTGACGATGATGATGCCCTAATAGTGCAATTATCACTTAGATCAAGGTCTGATGCTGACAAAAACAGGGTTGAAATTAGATATCCCGACTATGAAAGACTCAAGGAAGAAGAAAAACTTGTTTATCCTTCTTGTTTACAGACAGGCTCAAGAATTGGATAAATTGAAAGTTTGCGGATTTATCAAAATCTAAGCTACCATCAATCAACCGCCCCCAGAATTTCTGGCGAGCGGTTTTTATTTTGCTTTAACTTTTTATTCCAACAAACGAGCGGTGTGTGAGTGAGTAATCTCACTCACGACATCCGAGTGTAGTTGCGAACAAAAGGTAAATACCCCGTGGCTTGCCATGGCATTGGGTGAGCGAAGCGAACTCCCAATGGGTCCAGGGCTTGCTCTGGGGGTTAATACCTTTTATTTTTGACTTTAAATTTTGAGTTTTGAGTTTTAAATTTTGACTTTATCTCACGTACTCCGGAGTATTCGCATACATCCACTCCAAAAGTGTCCTCATAACAAACACACCTCCCACTGTATTATTAACAGAACCACGTTCCATCATTACAACAAAAGCATACTTTGGATTTTCATAAGGGAAAAAACCCGTCACCCATGAGTTAACAAAATCTTTTTTTACACCAAGTTCAGCTGTACCTGTCTTTGCAGCTACATGAAGTGCATCCATACTCAAACCTTTTGCTACACCCTCCGTTACAGAAAGTCTCATCCCCTCTCGAGCAATTTGCATATGTTCCTTACTAACAGGAATATCTTGAGGCTTAGATTCTGGTACAGCATCTTTTATAATCACCGGAGAAAGTAATTTTCCATCATTTGCAAGTGAGGCAACAGCCCGCAAAGCCTGCATTGGAGTCACCTGGAAACCGTACTGACCGATAGAAGAGTGGTAAGTATTTCCAAGCCGCCATACAGAATCAGTTGGGAAAGTTTTTGCTTTCCATTCAGGGTTTGGTATTTGACCGGCCTTACTTGAAAAAAATGAGTCTGGAAGCGGTTGGCCGAAACCAAAAAGCTTCATATACTTTTCAATGTTCATAATCCCTAAACCCTTCTGATCCGCATAACCTCCACCAACCGCATAAAAATATACATCGGAAGAAACAGAAATAGCATGTCGCATATCAACCCAACCATGAGCCTTCCAGTCTTTAAAAACAGTCTTCTGTTTTGGATCATACGGATTTTGAATACTAATAGAACCAGTACTCAAAATTTGTTTATTTGGAGAAATGGTGTTTTCTTCTAAAGCAGCAATGGCCATATATGGTTTAATAATAGACCCAGGTGTATAAAGACCATCAATAGCTCTTTCTATAAATGGATTCCTTTTATCTTTAAAATATGCACCAATAACTTTTGAATCTTGACCATCAGTCATTACATTAGAATCATATTCTGGGTAAGAGGTGATAGCAAGAACTTCTCCTGTGTGCACATCCATAATAGCTCCCGCCCCTCCATCAAATCCAGAATCGGCAGATAGCTTTTTTATGATGCTATAAAGCTTCGCTTGCACCTTTGAATCTACGGTAAGTTTTAATTCTTCACCATGCTTCGGTGGCTCCAACACACTTGTAGATGTTATTTTTCCAAGAGCATCTGTCTCTGTAAGTTTCTTTCCATTTGTACCTTTTAATAAATCATTATAATATTTTTCTATACCACCGTAACCATCATAATCTTCTTTATAATAAAAACCTGTTTTATCTTTTGAAGGATATTTTACATAACCAAGCAAAAGCGAAAATCCACCTTCTTTTATATAAGATCGTTTCGGAAAATCAGAAGATTCGTCCTGAGGAATATTACTAGCGAGAGGCTCTCCGTTTCTATCCAAAATTACACCCCTCTCTGAAAAAACTATTTCATGATGCAAGCGGTTATTTTCACTTCTTTTTAAAAATTCTTCTCCTTGTGCAATTTGCAAATAACCTATTCTATAGACATATAAAGCCCCGATAACAAAAAAACTCATTCCAAGAATAAATAGTGTTCTTGAACAAATTGGTTTCTCAATCCTTCCTTCAAATTGATTCTGGTCAAATTGAGGTAAATTAGCTGCATCAAGAAAAATCTCATCGGGATCGATGTCGCTATACAGACGTTTTTTTCGTTTCCACCAAGACATTGTTCGGACATTATAGCACGCATAGCTATTAGGCTCTAGACTCTAGCTTTAACACAAGAGTGACTTCCTCAAAGAGGAAGTCACTCTTGTGTTTTTAGTGTTTTAGCTAGAGCCTAGCGCCTAGAGCCTAATAACTAACAGCTAAATCAACAATCTTTTCTTTATAATTGGTACAAAAATACATAGAATCAATGCGATGATTGGAGCGATATGAAAATTTGGGAGATAATAAAAATTTGGAGAATAAAGCCAGTCGAGTGCAAGTGCAATCATAACCCCTTCCACATACGAATCAAAAAATAAAAATGAAACACAAACAGCAAAAAAAGTCAGCCACCACGGTAGCATGTATACGCCGAGAAGTAATATGAGGGTTGTAGTGATTCTTTTCATCAGCTATTCTTTTTGGACCGTTAACCAATCAACACGCGAAGGAGAAAAAGGCATTTTCACATAGACATCAATAAAAGATGTTGAGGTATTATTATCAACTTGAGATACAGTTCCAATAGGCACGGTACCGTCCGCTAAGTAAACAGTGTCTCCATTTTGAACATCAACATTCTTTGGAAGTGTTAAATAAATGTTTCCTTGGCTTTTTCCCTTTGCATCAGCTTCGATTTTATTCACACCAACAAGTACTCTGAACTGTGATGCCGGATTTGAAAATAAAAAAACTTTTGCATAAGATCCAGTTTTTGATTCAATAATTCCTGCAGGAATACCAGCAAAATAAACTCTTTGTCCGGCTTTTATATTATTATCATTCGCCTCAACCACCAAAACATCAAAAGGTGTTTGTGGTGGCCTAGAAACCACCCTCACTATACTCTCGTTCGCAGTGGTATCTTTCATTGCAATATATGAATCAAGCTGTTTATAAAGATCTACTTGATTTTTAACCGCAATTATTTCTGCATTTTTTTCATCAAGTTTCTTTTTTAAATCATCATTTTCATTTTGAAGTGTTGATTTTGATTTAAAATATGAAATTGTCGAAACTGCTCGGCTTGTAATAGCCTCACGCACGGCCCACAGCGGTCCGCCAACCCAGTACGCAAGTTGATTAAATACAAAACCAAGAAGCACAACAATTATTAGTGTGCTGAAAGCAATTTTCATTTTTCGCGATGAGTGATCGCGATTACTACTTGGTCGGAGGTAAGTCATCATCTGTTTGAATTAGAACATCCTTAAATTTATCTACATCCTCTAAAATAATTCCCGTACCTCGAGCTACAGCAGTAAGTGGATCTGGTGCAACATGAATTGGAATATTCAAACATTCAAAAAGTAATTCATCCAAACCTTGAATTAAAGCACCTCCACCTGTGAGATATATACCTCTATGCATAATATCTGAAAGAATTTCTGGTGGAGTTGTCTCAAGAACTTCCTTTGTTGATTCAATAAGAGTATCGATTGATGGAGCCATAGCTTCACGTATATCAGAGTCAGTGATAATCACTTCCCTTGGCAATCCAGTTACTAGATCTCTACCTCGCACAGAAGCCTCCAAAGTTTCTTGCCCTGGAACCACTCTACCAATTGCCATTTTAATTGTTTCAGCTGTTCTCTCTCCTATTAAAATTTTAAATTCACTTCTTATGTATGCAATAATATCTACATTAAGCTTATCGCCTGCTACTTTTAAATTTCTTGATCGGACAATACCCCCAAGTGATATAACAGCAATATCTGATGTTCCCCCACCAATATCAATTATCATACTTCCCACAGGCTCCTGAACAGGCAAGCGAATACCAATAGCTGCTGCCATAGGTTCTTCCACCACATACACTTCTCGAGCCCCGGCATTACGTGTAGCGTCTCGAACGGCCCGGCTTTCTACGTTTGTAACCCCAGAAGGAATTCCCACAACCACTCTTGGGCCCAACATCTTTTTTTCGTCTTTTTGAGCCTTATTTATAAGATATGCAATCATTTCTTCAGTAACTTCAAAATCAGAAATTACACCATCAACAAGAGGTCGAATAGCCACAATATGTGCTGGCGTACGACCAAGCATTTGCTTAGCTTCCATACCCACAGCTACAACTTGACCAGTTTTTTGGTTTACAGCCACAACAGATGGTTCGTTTATGATAATTCCCTTACCACGAACATACACAAGGGTATTTGCAGTACCCAGGTCTATACCAATGTCGTGTGACATCATTTGCTTCACTTTTTCAATATAATTCTTCATTTTATGCAACTTTAGCAAGCAACTCGTCTTCTGTCATCATTGACGCATCCATATCCGTACGTCCCTTTACTTCAAACACATTTACTTCAACTGTCTTTGTGGATACAACTACACGATATGGAATTCCAATTAAATCAGAATCAGAAAATTTTTCACCAGGTCGAAGATCTCGATCATCCCAAAGAACATCAACATTTTTTGAAGAAAGTAAATTGTAAATTCTTAGAGCTTCAGACTGAACTTTCTCATCGGCTCCCAAAGAAATCAAATGAACTTTAAAAGGCGCCACCGATTCTGGCCAAACAATTCCCTTTTCATCTGAAAGCACCTAAACAATTGTCCCCATAAGTCTTCCAAGGCCAATTCCATATGAACCCATTATTACAAATTGTTCATTTCCACTTTCATCCTTATATTTTAAATCAAATGGTTCTGAAAACTTTGTTCCAAGTGAAAAAATATTACCAACTTCAATAGCTTTCTTTTCCACAAGTTTATTTTGATCAACTCCTAATTCTGCAAATACTTCAGGCGACATCGCCTCTTTATTAATTGAAATATTTTTTTCTTCATCCAAGTAAATCAAATCTTCACCAGCATCACAGATAGTTTGAAACTCGTGGGAATATTTTGAAAACGAACCTCCAAGTGCAAATGTTTTATATGTTACATCACCCAATCCAGCTCTTTTGAAAATATTTTGGT
>CAIZIN010000077.1 GCA_903933085.1 uncultured bacterium | reverse complement strand
GTATTTATATTTAATAATAAAAATACAGCCCTCCACCACTACCACAAAAACAGTAGCGTATAAATTCAACCTCGTTGAAGCTGTAACTTTGGGAGGGGGTCTGGCGAGTGGCGACGAGTCAGCTTCAGGATTTTTTAAGCTTCAAAAAATCCGTACCCGAGGAAAGTTATAGCGAATAAGAGGTTGAGTTCTATCTAATTTAATAAACTGGCAAAACCAAAGCAAAAGTTTCTAGCAAAATTTTAAGTGATGATGATGTATCAAAAACATATTTCTGGATTTCCAAAAGTTTCTCGAGAGCTTCTTTGTTCCCCTTCACATCTTTTGCAAGCAGAATTTCTATTTCCCCGAAAAAGTTATTTACCACTGATTTACCCTCTTTATTATCTTTAAACGCCTTTAAAAATTTCTCAATCATTTTTAATCGCTCAGGATATGTGGATTTTAGGAAAGTCTTTGGATTCAAGACTGGATTCCCGCCTTCGCGGGAATGACAAAGAGGAGTGAGACCATTTTCCAAAACCACCATTCTTGAAAGCAAAGTATCAATGAAAAATGAAGTTGAGGGAACTATTATGAAAAAGTGCGTATTTTCTGTTGGTTCCTCAAACATTTTCAACATCGCATTTTGAGCCTGCATAGTGATACTATTTGTACTTATCACAAAAATCCTCTTTGAAGCCCCGAGTGACTTGAAGCTTTGCATTTCTTTTATCTTCCGACTCTCATCAATACCAAGTGATTCAAAATGAATAACAGAAAAATCAGGGTTGCCGTTTATTGCTATCCCAAATTTATTTACAAACATATCCAAAAGTACAGGAATGAGAGATTCTCTCTGCCCCGCCACAACATAAGCATGATGGTCTATTGAAGACAACATAAAAATTATTTTTTTGCTAAAATACTTCTCTTATACAAATCCAAGTGCTCAAGAGCGATACCTGTCCCCTTTGCAACACAATATAATGCATCTTTTGCAAGAATAGCTTTCACACCAGTTCGGCGGAAAATAAGTTCAGGTAAGTTTCGAAGCATCGAAGAACCTCCTGTCATAATAATACCTTGATCAATAATATCTGAAGCAAGCTCCGGTGGAGTCTCTTGGAGCACATCTTTAATAGCCTTTATCATTTCTCGAAGCTCTTTGCTTATAGCCTTCACAATTTCATTTGTTTTAATTTCAGTTGAGCGTGGAAGCCCCGTTAGAAAATCTCGTCCCTTTACTACGGCAGTTAATTCTTCTTCCATGAATACAGCTGAGCCAATTGCAATTTTAATCTGTTCAGATGTTCTATCCCCAATTGCCAAGTTAAAAGTTTTTTTAATATAATCAGCAATAGCTGAATCAATTTTATTTCCCGCACACTTTACCGATGTTGAACAGACAATACCTCCAAGTGAAATCACAGCCACGTCTGTTGTTCCCCCACCAATATCAACAATCATATTTCCTTTAGCTTCATGAATTGGAATACCTGCACCAATAGCAGCAAGAATGGGTTCTTTCACCACATAAGCATTTTTTGCACCCGCACGAATAGCGGCCTCGATTACAGCTCGTCTTTCTGTTGAAGTCACTCCAGCAGGAACAGAGACCATTACCTCGGGTTTAAAAAAATTAAATTTTGGAAGAGATTTATTTATATAGTATCGAAGCATCGCTTCTGTAACTCGGTAATCAGCAATCACCCCATCTTTCATTGGACGGTAAGCAATAATATTGTCAGGAGTCTTTCCAACCATTTCTTTTGCTTCAAGACCCACGGCCAAAATTTTATTATCTATTTCAGAAACAGCCACAACAGAAGGTTCATTCAGCACAATACCGTGACCAGGAACAAACACAAGAGTGTTTGCAGTACCGAGGTCTATACCGAGTTTTGGAGTAAACATTGCCATATGTCGCCCTATACTACTACAATCCAGGCTGAACTTCCAGCCCAGATCAGAATTAAGAATTAAGAATTAGGAATTAAGAATAAAAATGAAAAAACCGCGCTAACTCCCTGCTGGGTGCTTGCGCGGTTGAATTGAGAACTGCATAGTCATTCCGGTACAACGACTATACTTCGATACTCGCTCCACCAACCAGGATATCTTTTCACAGGACCTAGGAAATGGATCGTAAAATATGACTTCCCATCCTCATATTGCTTGCCGTTGCGGAAATCGACATGCACCTTAAGGAAATCTTCCTTTCCCTTTAAAAGAAATAGGACCGGGAGATTACCAGCCAGAATTCGTCCAGGATATCTCCTTACAAAACTGACAATTTGCGCCGGTGTAAGACACAAAGAATCAAAGTTGTTAGAAATAGCCTTTAAGATTTCATTGGAGTTTCCATCTAATTTCACATCATAGACGACAACTTTCTGTTCCTTTGTTGGTTTGTTCTCGCTGTCGATTTCCAATCCGTGGAATTTTTTGTCGATAGAACCAAATACCTCTTTGGCATTGCTGATGGTTTCAGTCCCATCCGTCTCATCCAGAGTGAGTGTTACTATCTTAATTCTGTGCATATTATTAATTGTCTCTCCGATTAGTTAAAGAACCTACCTTATATTATATCATAATATATCGTACTATGTCAACTATATTGCATATTTCCATAATATTGTATTCCATTCCTAATTCTTAATTCCTAATTCATAATTCTGTATTTGTGCTAATATAAGCTTAATGTACAAGGTTGACGTACTACCCATCACAAAAAGTGCAATGAAAGACTCATTGTCATATTTTTCTTCAGTCTATATGGAGGAAGGTTCTTTGATTTCTGTACCTGTTAGAAATAAAGAAATGCCAGCTTTGGTTATTAGTTGCAAGCCAGCACACGAAGACAAGACAATGCTTAAAGATCTTCCGTATGCACTAAAAAAATTAAATAAAACTGAAAGCAAAAATCTTTTAAGAAAAGAATTTGTACAAGCTACAGAAAAAACTGCATATCACCATGCAACATTTACTGGACAAACCTTATCTGTAATAATCCCACAACGAATTCTCGAAAACACCTCTCAAATAGAATCAGTTCAAAAGACTGAAGTAATAAGCCCAACTGAGAATGAAGAAGAAAAATCGATTTCATCAGACACATATAAAGAACCCTATCTCCTACAAGCTCCTGATCTTGATCGTTTTGCAGATTACAAAAGTTTAATTCGAGAATCTTTTGCAAGAAAAAAATCAGTTTTCTTTTGTGTGCCTACATCCGAAGACACACGCAAAGCTGGTGAAAAGATTGAAAAAGGAATTGAGGAATACACTTTCATTCTAGATGGTTCTCTTGGTAAAAAAGATCTTATCTCTCGTTGGAATAAAGCCCTTACAACCCCACACCCCGTACTTATCATTGGGACTGGAATGTTTCTTTCTTTACCAAGGGCAGATATTGGTACAATAATTATTGAAAAAGAATCTTCAAGAAGCTATAAAACTATCACTAGGCCATATATAGACATTAGAGTTTTTGCTGAAAAATATTCTAAACTTATTGGCGCTCGTTTAATCTTTGGTGACATAATTTTACGTACAGAAACAATTAAAAGATTTTATGATCATGAGTTAATCGAATACACACCGCTTAAATGGCGTTCTTTAGCCACCGCTCATACCTCGCTTGTAGATATGAGAAAATATAAAAAGGAAGACATATCGCAACACACAAAAGAAAAAGGCTTTCGAATTTTCTCAGATGAAGCCTATGATATTTTTTCTGACCTAAAAGAAAATAATTCACAATGCTTCGTATATTGTGCTCGTCGAGGACTTTCACCACAAGTAGTTTGTAATGATTGTGGTACCACAGTAGTTTGCAATAGATGTAGTTCACCTGTTGTGCTACACGAAGGAAGTAATGCTAATAATAATTTTTTTCTCTGTCACACATGTGGAGAAAAAAGAATAGCAGGAGAAAAGTGCAAATATTGTACAAGCTGGCATTTAATTAAACTCGGTATCGGCATAGAAACAATAGAAAAAAAAATCCGTAAAAGTTTTCCTGATGTTAGTGTTTTTCGCATAGATTTAGATTCGGTTAAGAATCACAAAAAAGCTAAAGAGGTTGCTACTGAATTTTACAAAACCCCCGGCTCGATTCTTATCGGTACTGAAATGGCAATACTTTATTTAGATGAAGCAATTGAAAGCACCATTGTCGCCTCACTCGACAGTCTTTTTGCAATACCAGATTTTCGAGGCAATGAAAAGATAATGAATATACTTTTGAAAATGCGTCAGCTTTCTCAAAATAAATTCGTTGTACAAACTCGCTCTATCGATGAACCAGTTTTTGAATATGCAATCAAAGGAAACATTGCAGATTTTTATAGAAGTGAGATCGCAGAGCGTGAACAATTTGCATATCCACCTTTTGTGACACTTATAAAAATCACCTACCAAGGAATGCGAGAAGAAGTACTTGAAGAAATGAAAAGACTAAAAGAATATTTAATCCCCTACTCTGTACAAATCTTCCCCGCTTTCATCGAAACAGTCAAAGGTAAATATGTCATGCACGCACTAATAAAAGCCGATAAAAAAACCTGGCCCGACGAAACCCTAGTAAAAAAACTCCAAAGTTTGCCTCCACATTTTGTAGTAAAGATAGATCCCGACAACTTGCTGTAGTTTACGTTTCTATTTTCACTTTCCTCTTTTTTATCATCCTCACCCCGTATTGTCATCCTCGCGAATGCGGGGATCCAGGTTATATTTGTATTACTTTTTTAAAATTATTCTCCTCACCACCAACCGTTCAGTATTACTTTTTGCGACCGCTCCGTCACCCTGCCGTGACTCGCTTCGGTTTCGCCGAAAACTTTTTGAATACAAAAAGGCCATGCTTTTCGGCTGCAAATGCTCGCAAAAAATAACACTTCCCTTTAACTCTGTAAGCAAAAGTTTATGTTAGTGGCGGGCTATATTTCGCGACTACGCAAAATATAGTCAGTTGGATTTGTGCGCCCAAAACGACTCTGCTGAGCTCTTTTTGTACGCACCAGATTACACACCTTGCATAATTCTTATATTCGTGCTATAATATAAAAGTAACTAAGCTCTTTGATTTTGTCAGCAATTTGACTCTGAAGAGAGCTTTCTTCCCCACCCCCAAGAAAATGACACAAGATGATCCTACTGATGAATCGACTGAACAGAAAAACGACACCACCTTCTCTGCAAAAATTATCCCTTGTATACTCATAGTGGTTTTTGGGATATTCATGCTTTTGGTTGTGGAATTAAATTTCATCATTAGAGCGTTGTATGTAACCCACCCAGCTTCTCACCCAATCAAGGAAGACTCCGTCGTCGAGGTTATCGGAAAGTACGAAGACGGGAATATGCTGGGTACGTGGTATAGCCTTCTAGTGAAGGATTCAGGGACACTGAAGATAATCAACATCGAGAAAGGCTCAAGACTCGGTCAGATGAATCCACAACCTAAATACCTGATCAAATCATTATCGGCAAATGGTCAAGCGACCTACGTCCCCATCACAGCCGAAATCAAACTAGCAAAGGATTTCCACACAGCTGAGGGCGACACCGATAAACGATAATCCTCACTGCCAATTCGCCACCGCACAAGTCGCAAGACCTCTGTGCGGTTTTATTTATTGCACTTATTACATAACCCAAAGAGTTCAAAAGAATGTGACTGAATAATATTAAATTTGGATTTTTTACTTAATAATTCTTTAGACATTTCAGAAATTCTACAATCATCAAATCTTTCTATATACCCACATTTAGTACAAACAATATGGTGATGGTGATGGTGATTTGAAAATTCATAATAAACAGAATCTTTCCTAAGATCTACTTGGTGAATAATTTTCTTTTTCTCAAACATGTTAAGTGTTCGATAAACAGTAACAGTATCAGTTTTATCTTTTCCTAAAATATCTAAAATATATTCTGCGTTTATAGGCTTGCAGTATTGCGAAAAGACCTCAAGCACACTAAGGCGTGTGGGTGTGGACTTTAATCCTGATAACTTCAGTATTTCATTATCTTTTTTCATACACATAAAACTATCATGAATGCAAACGACTTGCAATTAAAAATCAAAGGTGTATTATTGCAAGATGATATTAATATATTCAATAGCTAGCGTTACACTTATTAGTCTATTCTCTCTAGTTGGAGTCTTTACAATTAGTCTTTCCGATAAGAGGCTGAAGAGTATTGTATTTGTATTGGTCTCCCTATCTGTAGGAGCACTGTTTGGAGATGCTTTTATACACCTTATTCCCGAAGCTTTGGAAGAAACCCAAAATCCAATCATCGTATCTCTTTCCATATTAATTGGAATAATTTTCTTTTTTATTCTTGAAAAGTTTTTTCGTTGGCATCACGTACACAATCACAATGAATGTGATCATGAAAATGATCCACCAAAACATGTAGGATCTCTAATTTTGATTTCTGATGGTGCCCACAATCTTATCGACGGTATTTTAATCGGAGCAAGTTACATGATTAGTATAGAAGTAGGTATTGCGACTACCATAGCTGTAATTCTCCACGAAATCCCTCAGGAAATTGGAGACTTTGGTCTATTAATACACGCAGGATTCAGTCGAGGAAAAGCTTTGCTATGGAATTTAATTTCTGCCTTAACGGCTTTTGCTGGTGTATTTATAGGAATTGGAGCCACAAACTTTGTTGATTCCATGGGTCCTATATTAGCCGGCGTTGCTGCTGGAGGTTTTATTTACATCGCAGGCTCAGATCTTGTCCCAGAACTTCACAAGACTAAGGAAGTTAAAAAATCCATTATTCAACTTATTGCAATACTGGCAGGAATTGGACTAATGCTTGGTTTGTTATTTATAGCAAAATAAAGGCAAAGATAAAAAGCTTTTCTTTGGCTCCTTGTTGATGCATTCGCACCAGTACTAGGAGTCTTCTCAACATTATTCTTCACACTTCCTGAATCTGCTCTAGGAATAATCCTAGCAATCTTTTGTGGATTCTTTATCTACATAGGAGCAAGTGACCAGCTCCCAGAAAGCCACCATAAACACCCAACATTCTTAACAACTCTGATGACAATTTTAGGTATGGCAGTTTTGTATATCGCAGTGAAATTGGGAGGGATTTAGGGGGTAGAATTAAGAATTATGAATTATGAATAAATGCGAATTCGGAGAAGACCGCGTCGAGAGGTGTGGTCTTCTATTCTTAATTCCTAATTCTTAATTCATAATTCTGTTCAAAATATGATACAATAACTCCGTGAAAAAAATCTTTTCTAAAACACATTTACTTGTTGCTGGAGCCGTAATACTTGTATTTACAAGTGTTGCTTATGCTGAATACAAATACTCTTTATTGGTGAACAAAAATAGTGATTTAGAAATAAACCTTGAAAATACACAGAAAGAATTAGCTCAAATCAAAGATGAAAATTCAGGCCTAAATACTTCCCTTATTAGTGAAAAAGACAGAAACGACACCTTTCAAAAACAAATCGGAGAAATATCATCTACTGTGGGAGTTCTCGAAAAAATAAAAAATACAGATAAAGAACTTCTACAAAAATACTCAAAAGTATATTTTCTAAATGAAAATTACACCCCTTCCAAACTCACACCAATAGATTCAATTTACCTTTTCAACAAAACAAAAAAGTTTCAAATTCATGAAAGGGTTTGGCCTCACCTAGAAGATATGTTACAAGCAGGAGCAAAGCAAGATATAAACATAAAAATTATTTCTGCTTACAGATCTTTTAGTGACCAGTCTTCACTCAAAAGTACCTACAAGACACTGTATGGCTCTGGCGCAAATGCTTTTTCTGCCGATCAAGGATATTCTGAACACCAACTTGGAACAACAATTGATTTAGACAGAGAAAGCACAACAGGTAATCTTGTGACAAGTTTCGGAACAACAAAGACTTTTACATGGCTCACAGAAAATGCATATAAATACGGTTTTGTACTCTCATATCCAAAAGAAAATAAATTCTACCAATATGAACCGTGGCATTGGCGTTTTGTCGGAATTGAATTAGCAAAAGAACTTCATAGTGAAGGAAAATATTTTTATGAGATGGATCAACGAGAAATCTTCAACTACTTAGCTAACTTTTTTGATTAATATGAATATTCCATTTTTAGAAATAGACATATCCACACTTATTCAAGCTGTGGGATATATCGGCCTCTTTGCAATTATTTTTGCTGAGTCAGGTCTTTTCTTTGGTTTTTTCCTACCTGGTGATAGCCTTCTTTTTACCGCAGGACTTCTGGCTTCACAAGGACTTTTTAACTATTATGGTCTTGCTATAATTTTTGCCCTTGCTGCAATTGCTGGAGATAATGTCGGATATATGTTTGGAAAAAAAATTGGACCAAAAATATTCAGTAAGGAAGATTCCTTTTTCTTTCAAAAAAAACACATAGAACGCACTCATAATTTTTTCGAAAAATATGGAACAAAAACAATTGTGCTAGCAAGATTCGTACCAATCGTCCGAACATTTGCACCAATACTTGCCGGTGTTGGAAAAATGAATTACGGAACTTTTTTCAAATATAATGTAATTGGAGGTTTAATTTGGGGAGTAGGTATTTCCTTTCTTGGATACTTCCTCGGTTCAAAAGTTCCAGGCATAGAAAACTATCTCAACTACATAATTGTCGCAATTATTGCAACATCGTTTCTTCCAATATTGATTGAATATTTAAAAACGAGAATTAAGAATTAGGAATGTCGATACAAGATTTATGATTTAAGATTCAAGAATGGGAAGTTTTGATTTTGAATTATTCATAAACCTTAAATTCTAAATAATGAATCTTTTTGAATTCCTAATTCCATTAGTTCAATAAGTAAGTGCAACACCGTTGCATTTCTCTTTCAAATCTGCTCTAATATGCCCAGTATCTGGTAAGTGCCAGAAACACAGCTGAAAGGCTGTTCTGTACATTGAAGAAACCGCTCTGAAAGGAGCAAACTATCTGAAAGGATAAACAAATGAAAAATGCATCTGAAGTGATTAATATTCTACTACCATTGATTCAATCAAACATTCCAAATCAAAATGAAATCGGAGTGGAGGTGCTTCGACATTTGGGAAAAGAAGTATCAACAGATGATGTTAATCATCTCGTATTTTCGGCAATTCAACATAACGAACGCCCTGAAATACTAAACACAATTTTTATGGCCATACTGACAGCTTGGCCAGAAAAATACACAGATATCTCGAATGAGGTTTTGCGAAACTTTTTATGTGTGGATGCTGGAAAAATAGCCATCCCTTATGTTATAGCCTTAATGCAATGTAGTTCTCATATCATTATGGACTGGACACCTGACACTGAAAAGCACCCACGAGACATTCTCAATCAGATACTGGAACGTATGCTCGGCTATCCGGCATTTTGCGAAGAAAGTGATCTCCTAAACAACATCATGTCCGGTCGACTCTCGAATGCAACAGCCACCTTTGTTAAAAATACCAATATTAATGATTTATTACTTAGTCTTCAAGAAAAAGAAAAATCCTTGAAGTATCTCAGTAGATTACCGAGATGTTCACTGGCTTGGAAGATTATTAATGATTTGTTCATAAAAATCTTTAACCAACACTCACTTGAGGAGCAAGCCAAAGCTCTCTCGTCTTGATAATATAAGTATCAGCAAATTATTTTACACTCACCCTCGAACTGTTCGATGGTGGGTTTTATTTTTAAAGCATTTCACTATGCACATTACTCACGGCCGTGAGTAATGTGCATAGTTTTTTATCATGATTCCTGACTCATAACTCCCGCCTCATTTTTAGCATTTTACAACATTTTTTGTGTTTTTTACTCAAATATGTTATAATATACCCCTAAATGATAAGAAGCCCAAAATATATAAATAGTGGTGAATATAGGCTTGAAACAGCCCTTGATGTATTCAACGTTGATCCAAAAGATTGCGTCTGCATTGATATTGGAGCCTCTAGAGGGGGCTTCACAGAGTGTCTTCTTGAACGAGGAGCAAAGAAGGTTTATGGCATAGATGTTGGGGCTAAACAATTTTTTGATTCTACTCACAAAAACAAAAAAGATGTTGAGGAAAAGGTAGACATACGAAGTCTTGTTCTTCCTGAAAAAGCTGACATTGTTATGCTCGATATTTCCAATATATCACTTACCTATATTCTTAAAGATATTTCAAATCTCGTAAAAGATAAAGGTACAATTATTGCACTTATAAAACCCCAATTTGAAGTTGAAAAAGAACATATATTAAAAGACGGTGTAGTTGATCCTGAGTACAGAGAAAATGCAATTGCCAAAGTTATTGATTACGCCTTCACTCTTGATCTACACAATAAAGGAGTAACCGAATCCCCCACTAAAGGCGTAGATGGAAACGTAGAATTTTTCGCTTGGTTTGAGAAAAAATAGGAATAGAATTATGAATTATGAATTAAGAATTAAGAATGAATACTGCATTGTCATTCCCGACCCGATCGAGAATCCATCTTCAACTAATCAACGTCAAAATAACCTAAATTTCACCTAGACAAAAAGGTGTTTTTAGCTTATTATGTATCGTGTGCTCAATATGCGTAGGTGGTAGAGCGGTCAATTACAACAGACTGTAAATCTGTCGCCCATCGGGCTACGCAGGTTCAAATCCTGCCCTACGCACAAATAAAAAATCTCAGTGTTTCCACTGAGATTTTTTATTTGTGCGTAGAGAAAGCTCTTGAAGAGCTTTCGGGGCAGGATTTGAAGACCTTGAGTATATTTTTGAGAATGTACTCATTCGAAAAAATACGAAAGGTGTACAGATCCTGTAAGGATCAAAACTCCTGCCCTAATATAAATACAAATTAGGAATATAAAAACCAGCCTCTCGGCCGGTTTTTATTTAGAATTATTTTCAGACTGGATTCCGGCCTTCGCCGGAATGACAGAATTCTGCATTTACACTTAGAACTATTTAGTTTTTTGCACGTCTCTTACAGTTCTCCCTAACCCACTCTTCATTTTCCCTTTCTTTACATCAAATATAAATTCAGTCCCCTTCATTGTTACCGATACAGTTCCTCCTTCTGAAAGACCTTCGTCGATCATACGTGTTGCAACTGGTGTAAGAATTACATTTTGAATTAATCTCTTTAATGGGCGAGCTCCGTAATGTGGGTTGTAACCTTCTTTAGCAAGATAACTTAATACATCTTTTGAAACTTGCAAATCAATATTTTTTGAAAGTAATCTTTCTCTAACAATATCAACTTGTATAGTTACAATTTTTTTCACAGCTTCTTCATCCAAAATATCAAAGATAATAATATCATCTATACGGTTTAGAAACTCTGGTCGGAAATGATCTTTCAAACTTGCTGTAACTTTTTCTTTCGCATTCGCATAACTTTTTGATGTACCACTGTCGGACATATTGAAACCAATCTGTTCCATCTTGTCGATATATTGTGCACCAATATTTGATGTCATCACAATCATAGTATTTTTAAAGTTCACAACTCGTCCCTTTGCATCTGTTAGTCGTCCATCGTCAAGTACTTGCAAAAGAATATTAAATACTTCCGGATGAGCTTTTTCAATCTCATCAAAAAGAATTACAGAGTAAGGTCGATGACGAACAAGCTCTGTAAAAGCCCCGCCTTCTTCATGTCCAACGTAACCTGGAGGCGCTCCAAGAATTTTTGAAATAGAATGTTTCTCCATAAATTCTGACATATCGAGACGTATCAAGGCTTTTTCATCATTAAACAAGAAACTTGCAAGGGCCTTGGTTAATTCAGTTTTTCCCACTCCAGTTGGACCAAGAAACATAAATGAACCTAGTGGTCTATTTGGATCTGCAATACCAGCACGTGATCTTTTTACAGTGTCTGATATTTTTTTCACAGCAGAATTCTGACCAACAACTCTTGCTTCAAGTTCACTTTCCATTCGAGAAAGTTTACCCATCTCTTCTTCAAGCATGCGAGCAACTGGAATACCTGTCCAACGAGAAACAACATCAGCAATATCACTTTCGCGAATTTCTTCATTTAGCACACGACGTGAAGTCTGAAGTTTTTTTATTTTCTTAACCTTTAAATCAAGATCTCTTTCTTTCTCTGGAAGAGAACCATATCGAATCTCAGCAGCTTTTGTAAGGTCAGATCGATTTTCCGCCTGATCAGCTTCTATTTTTAAAGCGTCAATTTCTTTATTTAGGGTTTTGATAGCTGAAAGAATATCTTTTTCATTTTTCCATCTCAACTCAAGTTCACTAGTCTTTTCTTTCAAATCTGCAATTTCTTTATCAATTATTTTAATTCGAGATTTTGTCTCAACACTTGGCTTTGGTTCATTTTTTAATGCTTCTTTTTCAATTTCAAGTCGCATTATTTTTCTATGTGCATCTTCTAAAACAGGAGGCATACTTTCTAAAGAAATTTTTAAAGACGAAGCAGCCTCATCGATAAGGTCAACTGCTTTATCTGGCAAAAATCGATCAGTGATATATCTAGAACTTAAATTTACTGCGGAAATTATTGCCTCATCTGTAATTCTTACACCGTGATATATTTCGTACTTTTCTTTTAAGCCTCGAAGAATCGCAACAGCATCCTCGATATTTGGCTCATTGACTGTGACTGGCTGAAAGCGTCTTGTTAGAGCTGGATCTTTTTCAATATATTTTTGATATTCTTTCAAAGTCGTTGCACCAATAGCTCTAAGTTCTCCTCGAGCAAGAGCTGGCTTTAACATGTTTGAAGCATCTAGAGAGCCCTCAGCGGCTCCTGCACCTACGATTGTATGAATCTCATCAATGAACAGAATCACATTCGGTTGTGAACGTTCTATCTCTTTAAGAATATTTTTTAATCTTTCTTCAAACTCACCACGATATTTTGTACCTGCAACAAGAGCACCTAGATCAAGTGACACAAGCTCTTTACCTCTCAAAGACTCAGGAACATCCCCTACGGCCATTCTGTTTGCCAAACCTTCAATGATAGCTGTCTTTCCAACACCGGCTTCACCAATCAAAATTGGATTATTTTTCGTTCGTCTTGAAAGTATTTGAATTATTCTATTTATCTCAATATCTCGACCGATAACCGGATCAAGCTTATTTTCTTTAGCAAGTTGAGTAAGTGAACGTGTAAATTTTATTAAGGCTTTATTTTTTTTAGGAGAAGACTGATCTGAAGATTTTGTTTGTTTTAATTCTGTAATAACAGGAAGAACTAACGCTTTGTCTAATTTGAATTTAGCTAACAAATCTTTTGCTGGACTAACCACTTCAATAAGAGCAAGGAAAAGGTGTTCGGTTGAAACAAATTCATCTTTCATTCCAGTTGCAATTTTTGAAGAAACTTCAATAGCTTGCGCAAGATCTGGAGTGAGATACACCTGATAAGAAGGAGAAAGGGTTTGTGAGCCTTCTGGAGCTTCTACAGCCTCAAGAGCTGAATCTGTAAGCAAAAGAGTGTCAACATCTAGTCTATCAAGTACAGAAATAACCATACTCTCTTCTTGAATAATAAGAGCGATTAAAAGATGTATTGAATTAACGTTATTTTGACCGTGTTCAATCGCAATTTCGTGGGCGCGACGTATAGCCTCACGAGCTTTAGTTGTAAAATGTTGAAATGGAGGCATATCCTTATACTACCTTAAAAACACCCCTTTAAGCAACTTTTGAGGGTGTAAAGATGTATGATTCATGATTTATGATTCAAGAATAGGGAAAATTTAAATCCGAGAATAGATGCGTATTCCAACCTATTCATGAATCTTGAATCTTAAATCCTAAATCAGCACTTTTACTTCGGTAAAAGTGCACTGACTGCCTCCTTTATGATATTAGAAGTCATAAACATCTGCTTTTCTAAACTTGTATGCATACCCACTACATCACCATTTAAATTAAAAAGCATAGCTCCTGGTACAGAATTAGTTATTTTAACATCAGCAGTAATTGAGGAATTTTTACCCTCTTTCGTATCAAGTGATGCAACATTTCCTATACTAACAATTTTTTTTGTATCCAAAGAAAGTGAAATTATTGTTTGTCCAAGTTTTACATTTTCTGAATCAGCCCAACCAACAGCTGAAAAATCTACTTTCTGATCTGGTGCTAATTTTATCTTCATTAAAGTTAAACCCAAAACATCATCACTTGATAAATTTTCTAAAGATATTTTTGTTCCATCAGAAAGATTTGCGCTGTACGGACTAAAAATACCGGATTGCACAAGAGAAGCTTTATCAGTGATAACATAACCCTTATCAGAAACAATAACACCATCTGCTATAAATGATTGAGTGCCATCTGCAAGTGTCACAAAAATTCTTACAATACTTTTCACATTTTTATCAATAGCACTTATTGTAAGGTCTTCATCTTTTACCACAACAGTTGTAGTTTTTTTCTCATCTCCAGATGTGATTTGAGATGGGGTAATTTTTTCAATTGTTTTTTCTACCACTCTATTTATTGTCTGGACAACAGGCTGAGTTGTTTGACCAAGAAGCGAAACAACAGTAATGCCAGTAGCGATAGATGCTACAAAAGCAACAAGCAATGCAAGTAAGATAATTTGATGTTTATTTAGACTTTCCATATACTTGGAATATTATCATAACTGGGCAGAATTAGGAATTAAGATTTAAGAATTAGGAATAGAATACCGCGCCTACGGCGCGGTATTCTATTAGTCTGCCCCATTCTTAATTCTTAATTAGAATCTCGCTTTCCTCACAAGTTCCGGTAAAACTTTTAATACAGCTTTTAAATCCTCTTTCCTTGTTCCCCTTCCCATCGAAAGTCGAATTGATGAGCGAGCACATTCTTTACCTTGAGGTAGACTTGCGACCACATAAGAAACTGATTCACTGTTTAAATTTTCACAAGAAGAAAGTGATGCACAAGCTATTCCCTTTGCATCAAGTTCCAACACTAAAAATTCAGCATTAATATTTGGAATGCAAAAGTTTATATTATTTGGCAACCGATCTTCTTTACTTCCATTTATTTTTACTTCAGGAAGTATTTTTTGGATTTCATCAAAGAAATAATTTCTCAAAATAGTCAATCGTGCAGTTTCTTTTTCTTTTATTTCCTGTGCAATTTCTAAAGCTTTTGCAAATCCAATAATAGCCGGCACATTTTCCGTACCCGGTCGAAGTCCATTTTCCTGACCACCCCCCTCAATGACAGAACTGCACGGGATATATTTCTTAATATAAAGCATAGCAACACCTTTAGGACCATATATTTTATGTCCATCGAGAGTCATTAAATCTATACCAAGTTTTTCTCTATCTAGCAAACAATAATTTCCAGCCTGACTAGCATCAGTATGGACAAAAGGATAATCTTCAACATTTCTTTTTTTATCAATTTTCCAAAGTTTAACTCTTCTTGCAATTTCCTTAATCGGCTCAATAGTACCAATCTCATTATTTACATACATCACACTCACAAGAATTGTTTCTTCTTTCAATGCATTCTCTACATCTTCGACTCTTACTTTTCCATTTTCATCAACAGAAAGATACGTTACTTCAGCCATTGCTAGCATCTCTATAGACCTACAAACCTCTAACACGGCAGAGTGTTCAATAACAGAAGTTATAATGTGTGGCATTTTTTCTGGATTGGCATTTTTGTATGCAGACACAACCCCTCTGATTGCCAAGTTTACAGACTCAGTCCCGCTTCCTGTGAAAATAATATCTGCCGAACATGCATTTAAAATATGTGCAATCTTAGCTCTCGCCTCACTCACCTTTTTCTTAATTTCCACACCTTCTTTATAAATTGCTGATGGATTATAAAATTCATTTTGCAAATATGGCCACATAACTTTTAAAACCTTTTGATCTAAAGGTGTAGTCGATGCGTAATCTAAATAGATTCTTTTCATGTTGATCCTACTAAGTTTTTGCTTATAAAAGTTGCCTGTCTGATTGTTTCATAATATCAATAATATTTGTAGTATACCAAAATATGGCAAAATTAGTATTTTTCATAAGCAACTTTTCTGCATTATGAAATACATTAGTTATTAACTATGGTTTCTTGTGCACCATTATCGATTTGTTCTTGCCTGTAATCTCACAAAACACAATCGCGTATTGCATAATGTGTAAGCAAAAATTTTGAAGGATAAATAGCATAAAAGCACAAAATAATGTATAATATTTCACCATGAATACTGATACAACAAATATCATAATCTACTCACTAATTATTCTCGCTGTAATTTTGATAGCAATAATAATTCGACTTGAAATCCGAATCAAGAGACTGATGCGTGGTAAGAACGGTTTTTCTCTAGAAGAGGCTTTTAACTCTATGCAAGGAGATATTTCAAATTTACATAAATTTGAAAATGATATGAAAAATTATCTAACAGATGTTGAAAAAAGACTACGGCGAAGCGTTCAAGCCGTCGAGACAATCAGATACAACCCTTTCAAAGGTACGGGTTCTGGAGGAAATCAAAGTTTTGCAACATCTCTTATTTCAGAGGAAGGAAACGGTGTTGTTATATCAAGTCTCTATTCAAGAGAACATGTCAGTGTTTTTTCTAAACCTGTAAAATCACACAAATCAGAATTTGAACTCACCGAAGAAGAATTAGATGTTTTAAACAGAGCAAAGGAATCACTTAATAAATAATTTTATAATAAATATCATGTCATTCGAGACATCACAAAATAAAGAAGTTGATATAATCTGGACCCAAACAGCAGAGAGATTAGTATCGAAAATTAGCCTAGAAATAGACAGCTATCTAAAAATAAATGGCGATGACGGAGGAGAAAGACTCCAAACTCTAAATAATTTAATAGCTTTGATAAAAGAGTTATTTTTAACTTATGAAAAAAACAATAGAACAATCTCATATGTTGAAAATGATTTAAAATATAAAATTGGGAACGAAACAGACGAAACCCAAAAAGGTATTCTGGAACAGATTCTAGCAATGGTTCAATCCAAAGGAGGTCCTCTTTTTTAATTTTAAAAAGTAGGTCTTTTTGTTAAATTACACAATATCTTCGTGGGGTTGTAAAAAACCTAAAAATAAGGTAGTTTAAAGACTTCCTAAACTAATTCTAATATGTCAAACCAAACACAACAACAAAATTTAACTCCCCGACCACCCATCGTTGTTGTGATGGGTCATATTGACCATGGAAAATCTACCCTTCTTGATTACATAAGAAAAGCAAATATTGTAGCCACAGAAGCTGGAGGTATCACTCAGCACACAGCTGCGTATGAAGCTATACACACAGATACAACTGGCAAAGTTTCAAAAATAACTTTTATAGACACACCCGGACATGCGGCTTTTGTAGAATTACGTTCACGGGGAGCCCAAGTAGCCGATGTTGCTATTCTTGTCGTCTCTGCTGAAGATGGAGTAAAACCACAAACACTAGACGCTTTAAAGTCTATTAATGATTCTAAAATTCCATACATTGTAGCAATCAATAAAATCGATAAACCGAATGCAAATATTGAACGCACCAAACAGACATTAGCCGAAAATGAAATATATATAGAAGAATGGGGAGGTAAAATTCCCGCCGTGCCAATCTCTGCTAAATTCGGACAAGGGGTAGAAGATTTATTAGAAATCGTCTTGCTCACTGCTGAACTTGAAGAATTAAAAGCTGATAGTTCTGAGCCGGCCTCTGGTATTGTACTTGAAGCCAATTTACATAAAACTAAAGGTCTATCCTCAACTCTCATAATCAAAAACGGAACTTTAAAAACAGGAACGTATATTGTTTCTGAACATGCCTATACCCCAGTTAGAGTTATTGAAGATTTTAAGGGTATAAAAATTGATAGTGCCACATTTTCAAGTCCTGTATCTATTACAGGCTGGACCGAGCTCCCTACTGTTGGAGCAGAATTTACTACTTGTGATAGTAAAAAAGAGGCAGAGGTTCTTATACAAGAATACAAACTAAATTTAAAATCAAAACCACAGCAGTCTGTGAATGAAGGAGATGCAGGCAGAGCCTCTGTACCGATAATTATAAAAGCTGATGTAGCAGGAACCTTAGACGCAATCATCCACGAAATCAAAAAACTTGAGAATGAAAGAGTGGTAGCCAATATTATTTATACAGGTGTAGGAGATATTACCGAAAGCGACATTAGAGCAGCGAGCGGAAAGGATAATGTCGTGGTAGTAGGTTTCAATGTAAAAATAGACACTCAAGCCACAGCTCTAAGAGAACGAGAAAATATTGAAACAAAAGTATTCAGTATTATTTACGAACTTGGTGATTACTTGAAAGAACTTTTCATAACTAGGACACCAAAGATTTCAAGCGAAGAAACAAAAGGCCAACTAAAAGTTTTGAAATATTTTAGTGCCATGAAAGATAAGCAAGTGATTGGCGGAAGAGTGGTAAAAGGTTCAATGCATGTTAAAGAAATAGTGAAGATCATGAGACAAGATGAAGAGGTTGGAAGAGGGGTTATTACAGAACTTCAGCATACAAAACAAAAAGTTAGTGAAGTAGAGGAAGGAAAAGAATGTGGACTTTGTGTCGAATCTAAAATACAAATCTCCGCAGGAGACATTTTAGAATCGTTTGAGATAGTGGAGAGATAGAGAGTGGATTTATGATTTAAGATTTATGATTTAAGAATGAATCAAATCAGCTGTCATCCCCGACTTGATCGGGAATCTACAAATTAAGAATTAAGAAAAAATAATGAACATTAAAGATATAAAAATTGGAGACATGTTAAAAAAGATTGCGGGTGAATTTATTCAACGCAATTCTAATATGACGTCACTTATCACAGTTACGCGAGTTGAGGTTGGAGATCGAGGAGGAAAAGCTACAATATATGTAACTGTTTTTCCAGAAGACAAAGGAAAAGGTGCTCTTGATATGCTCAAAAGAAAAAGAAGTGAATTTAAAGAAGCTGTTAAAAACGGTCTTAGAATCGGACGAATCCCCTTCTGTGATTTCGAATTGGACGCAGCAGCAAAACTACTGAGAACAATTGAGGAACTGCCGGAGAATAAATAATGTAAAGAAAAAAAATAACTCCTAAGATAGGAGTCATTTTTTTGTGCCCGAGGCGGGGGTCGAACCCGCACGGCCATAAGGCCACAAAATTTTAAGTCTTGCGTGGCTACCAATTACACCACTCGGGCAATATTTGCTTACGGAAGACATTTTAGCATTTAAATATAAAATATTCCAGCATAAATAAACACACATATAATGAATCAAAAAGTGGCGAGCAATATCATTTGTAACACTTTCTGCGATAGCAAAAAGTGTTACAATGATTCTTGTTTTTTACATTTTAATTTACTGTATAAATGATATTTGAATATATTGAACCTTTTAAAATATATGCGAATATGCTAATCTATATGCTAATGGCGTGGTGGCGAAGTGGTAACGCTGTGGATTGCAAATCCTCCATGCGCGAGTTCGATTCTCGCCCACGCCTCATAAAATAAAAAAACTCACTTGGGTAGTGAGTTTTTTTATTATGTGCGCAGGAGAGGAGTCTTGGTTATTACATAACCGGTACACCTTTCGTATCGTACTCGCTTCGCTCCGTGCGATAAACTCAAGGTTTTCAAGTCCTCTCGCGCAAGCTCTTCAAGAGCTTGCTCTGCGCACATAATAAAAAACTCACTTGGTAGTGAGTTTTTTTATTATGTGCGTTTATTTTACCATACTCGAACCTTTTTCCAAAATCACTGAATGAAAGACAAGCGCACGCGCGGAGCACGTGGTGATGTGAAAGTTTTTCGTACGCTCCACGACGAATTCCGCCACGGCTC
>CAIZIN010000076.1 GCA_903933085.1 uncultured bacterium | reverse complement strand
CTGCCTACGCAGGAATGACACAAATTCCTAATTCCTAATTCTGTTCGTTAGAACAATTTAACTATATCGTGATATGTCACAAAAATCATAAGACCGATAAGCAGTAGAAATCCAAATGCATTTACAGAATTCAATATTTTTGAAGATACTGGCCTACGAATTATAGCTTCAACAATAACAAAGAAAACTCTACCTCCATCCAACGCAGGGAAAGGCATAAAGTTTATTACAGCGAGATTAATTGAAATAAAAGCAGTAAAACCAAGTAGATAAATAAATCCAAAATGTGATGCATCTCCAACTAGCCCTGCAATTCCTACTGGACCACTCACCTGTGAAATATCTGCCTTACCCAAGAAAACTTTTCCGAAAAAATCAATCAGTGAAAAGAATGTCTGATACACAACATCATAAGTTAATTTTGCACCCTCCCAAAAAGCTTTAAAGAAAGGCAAATGAACTTCTCCAACCTTAGACATTGATATGCCGATAACTCTATTATCACCAGAGATTCCTAAAGCAGGATCTACAGCTATAGTTTTTATTTCGCCATTTCTTTCATAAGAAAGCTGAATACTAGACTTTGACTCAGAAATAAATTTTTGAATATCAGGAACTTCTTGTGGGGTTATAATTGTTTCTCCTCCTTCACTCAAAGATACAATTTCATCTCCGGCTGTTAGACCAGCTTTTTGTGCGGGTGAATTTTCTAATACAGAAAGTATTGTGATTTTTGCATTTGATATAGGATAATTGGCTGTATCTACCGGCATTTTATAACCAGACATCAAACTCACAGATATCAACAACCATGCAAAAAGAATATTAAATAAAATACCTCCGAGCAGAACTGCTATTTGAACATATTTTGGCTTATTCGTTAAACTTCTTGAAGAATCTTTACCTTTCTTTGAATCCTCATTTGGATCTTCGCCAAAAATTTTAACATAACCACCAAACGGAATTGCATTTAAAGAATATAAAGTTTCCCCTCTTCTAAAAGAAAAAAGTTTTGGTGGAAAACCCACAGCAAACTCATCAACTCGCACCCCAGTTTTTTTTGCAATCAAAAAATGACCGAGCTCGTGAACAAACACAAGCACTGCCAATATAATGATAAATAGTATAATAGACATTTAATTTAATATTTCCTGTTCCTTTTTTACAAACAAGGCTTCAAGATTGTTATTCCCTTCATCAATATATTTCTGCATCTCTTCTTTAGCTCGAAATCTGTCATCTTCTGAAATGATCCCCTCTTTTTCTTTTTTCTGAACATCATCCCAAGCAGTCTCTCTTTCTTTTCTCAAAGCAACTCGAGCATCTTCCATTTTCTCTTTTGCAACTTTCACAAGCATAGCCCTCCTTTCCCCTGTTAGTTCAGGAAAGAAAAGTCGAATACCTTTGTCATCTACTGCAGTAGAAAGTCCTAGATTAGATCCTGCAATTGCTTTCTCAATAGCTTTTGAAGCACTTGAATCCCAAGGGGCGATACGAAGAGTCCTTACATCTTCTAGTGAAATATTTGCAAGTTGATTGACTGGCATATATGATCCATACATTTCAACTTGAATAGTATCAAGAACCGCCATATTGGCTCGTCCCGTTCTAATACCAGTTAATTCTTTTCTTAGCCACTCCTCTGTATCTTTAATTCGTAATTTTAATTGTGAAAAATCGTATGCCATCTTTATATGTTAAATTATTATTTTGTTAATCAATGCTCATATCACAAGCTAATAGCGTTTAATGTAAGTATGACCCTAAAATCCGAAATTCGAAGCACGAAATCCCTGGCCGGATAGACCGAAACAAATTTTAAATTCAAATAATTAAACAAACCCCACCTGTGTCATCCTCGTGTAGTCGCGGAGATCCAAGTCCTGAATTTTGCATTTATGTAAATCAAATTATTATAATCATTTTAACAGAAAAAGCCTAAAAAGTAAAAAGCGCACAGATTATTTATACTGTGCGCGGATCAAAGATTCCTAATCGAACTCTCCTCTTCATACGAGCGATATGTATCTCGCATTTTGTAAAAACCCTCTGGCGAATAACTTCATCTGAGAAACGGTCTTTTATAACAATTCCCCAAACAAAGATCGGCATATCCTTTTGAGCCTCTCTTTGTCTGTCGAAATGTTCAAATGAAGATTTTACATCAAAACGAATTTCGCCATAATTTGAAGTGAGAACAAAAAAGTCTGTACCTTGTGACCGATCCTCAAAGCCATTAGCTCTACGGACACCCATGAACCAGGATGGTTTCTCAAACTCTCCTTCAAAAATTTTTTCAAATCTTTCTTCGTTCAGACGTCCTTTTTTGTAGCCATCTTCGATTTTCTTAACAGCCATCTTGGCCTTAAAATCCTGAAAATCAATTTTTTCGAAAATATGATCGACTCGGATCTGATCATCTAGGTGCTTAAGAGCTAACCTAGATCGATTCTTCGGCGGGCGTTTTGCTGGCCCACATTTCTTCATATGTTTTTTAGCCATTGGTAACTCCCTTCTAACTGTAAAATAACATATAACCAAAAAAAGTAAAGGCGACAGAGAGAACATAGAACACATAACATGGAGTATGGGACATGAGACACACCCTCCAAACTTTTTGATTACCCTACAAAATTTTCTTAAAAAATTTTAGAAGCGAAAGCAAATTTAGGAGGACAAGTAACACATAACAAAAAAACCACGTAAGCTCCTGGGTGGGATACTTACGCGGTTTGAAAGACGGATCATATACGAATCTTTTTTCCAAGGTGAACCTGGAACATTTGCCCAACACCAAACGAACCAAACGGAACTGAAAAATAATAGACATGTCCAGATTCGTTATCCTTACAAAGAATCCCTTGCCTATTATCAAACATACCAGTAGACCAACTAATTCCTTCGGTGTAATCCTCGATAGCCAAAATAGTCAAAATACGTCCCTCAAGAACATATGCCTGTCTGAGTTTTGCAAACGAAGCCAATAGTCCAATTACAGCAAAAAAAATAATCAGACCTTTCGTGATTTTCATGTTAATTTTGATTGTAGCTCAAATCAAAGTCAAATTGCTGACAGTTTCAAAGAGCTTTATTTCCTTTATATTATATCACACAAATTTAAATAATGCAAGTATTAGAATTCGCCCCGCAAAAACGAGCTCAACAGAGTCGTTTTTGCGGGGCCCATCCAACAGACTGTATTTATATTTAATAATAAAAATACATCCCACCACCACAACCACAAAAAAAGTATCGTATAAATTAAACCACGTT
>CAIZIN010000075.1 GCA_903933085.1 uncultured bacterium | reverse complement strand
GATTTGGGATTTAAGAATGGTTCCACCGACAAGTTTGATATATTTATTAATTTATATTTTTTAATTTTAAATTTGAAACATGCACATAAAAACACTACAACAAATTTCACACACTCAACGAGATATTTTTTGGGCGACAATTGTGGCCTTTTTTGTGCTTACATCACTTTATATCGGCTTTCTTTCGTCATCGATTGTAAATGTTTCTGTACGTCAGGAAACGAATGATAAGATTATAGCTTTGCGATCTAAAGTAGCACAACTTGAATTTCAATATGTGTCTTTACAAAATACAATGACAACCGAAACAGCTATATCTAAGGGATATGTCGTTTCAGCTCCTGTAGCTTATGTAACAAAAGAATCAAGACTTTCCTTCGCTCGTCCATAATAGTGTATACTTATGAATATGATGTCATGTTTTGTACATAAAATTATAATCATAAAATTTTTTACAACTAAGAATTTAGAAGTATAAATTATGACGACTTCGCCTGTAACTAGAATTCGGATCATATCAATTTTCATAATTTTGATAGCTTTTGTTTTTATTGGTAATTTGTATTTAATACAAATTGTTCATTCAGAGGATTATAGAAATAAAGCTGACCGCCAGTATGTGCGACCAAATCAATCTGTTTTTGATAGAGGAACAATATTTTTTCAAACCAAAGATGGTGACCGTATTGCAGCAGCTACGCTTCAATCGGGTTTTACTTTGTCTATTAACCCAAAACTTTTAAAAAATGATGCAGATGTTTATGAAAAAATAAATGTAATCTTACCACTCAATAAAGCAGACTTTTTAGCAAAGGCAAATAAAAAAACAGATCCATTTGAAGAAATAGCTAAACATGTTTCGACCGAAATTGGTTTAAAAATTGATGCGTTGGATATTGCTGGAGTAAATTTATATAAAGATAGGTGGCGTTTTTATCCAGGAGAAAAATTGGCGGCTCAAGTTCTTGGCTTCATGTCTTTCAAAGGTGATGAATATAAAGCTCAATATGGACTCGAGAGACAATATAATTCTATTTTAACTCGTAATCAGGGGGCTGTTTTTGCAAATTTTTTTGTTGAGTTATTTTCAAATATAAATAAGACTGTGCTGAAAAAAGAAGATTTGGAGGGGGACATCGTTACAACAATTGATCCAGTTGTTCAAGGTGTTTTAGAAAACAAAATCGCGGAATTACAAACAAAATATAGAGGTAGACTAACTGGTGGGATTATTATGAATCCTAAAAATGGTGAGATTTATGCAATGTCTTCATCTCCATCTTTTGATCCCAATAATTTTAAAGATGTTACAAATGTGGATGCTTTTAGTAATCCAAATGTTGAGAATGTATATGAGATGGGCTCCATTATAAAGCCTCTTACGATGGCTGCTGGTATAGATGCAGGTGTTGTAACTGCCCAAACAACATATAACGATAAAGGCTCACTTACTTTAAATAAGAAAACCTTTTATAACTTTGACCTGAAGGGAAGGGGCGTTGTGAATATGCAAGAAGTTCTTAGTCAGTCTCTTAACACAGGTGTGGCTTTCGTTGTTTCAAAACTTGGGAATGAAAAATTTAAAAATTATATGTATGCATTTGGATTGAATGAAAAGACAGGGATTGATTTGCCAAACGAAGGTAAGTCAATTACAAACTATGAAAGTAAACAAGATATTGATCTAGCAACAGCTTCTTTTGGTCAAGGCCCAGCCTTCACTGCAATACAAACAACTCGCGCTCTTGCAACTTTAGGTAACGGAGGTTTATTGGTAAATCCACATATTGTTAAAAGAATAGAGTCGAGGATAGGTGTTGCTAGGGATATTAAAATTGAAGAAGGGAGAAGAGTTTTGAAGCCTGAGACGAGTAAAGCTATTACAGATATGTTGGTAACTGTTTTTGATAAGGCATTATTGAAGGGTCAGATTAAGATGGAACATTATACTATGGCTGCCAAGACAGGTACTGCACAAATTCCTGGGCCAAATGGCAAGTACCTAGAAAATACTTATCTGCACTCATTTTTTGGCTATTTTCCCGCATATGATCCAAAATATATTGTTTTTCTATTTACTGTTGAGCCTCAGGGTGTAGAATATGCATCTCACTCATTGGCTGAGCCATATAGTGAAATTGCGAAGTTTTTGATAAATCATTATGAAGTACCACCGGACAGATAAATAATTTTTAATTTT
>CAIZIN010000074.1 GCA_903933085.1 uncultured bacterium | reverse complement strand
GCTGATCTAAAAAGACGAATGCGGGGATTTCCAACTATGAATAGTTTTGAGAAATGGATAATTGCATTATTAAAATTTCGACAAAACATTAGATGCAATAAATACCAACCAAGTTAATTGGGGTAACCCGCTATAGCGTCAAGTGTGTGTATTTTTGCTCCATGTTACGTGTTATATGTTACGTATTCTATGTTCTATGTCACATGTTATATGTTCCCTGTTCCATATTACTTCCTCACTTCTTCCCACCAAAGCCTCTGAAGTAGTTTAGTCTTATCTCCCACCTTTCCATTTCCAATTATATCCTTACCAACTTTCACAACCGGAAGAATCTGCTTATTAGTACCTGTAATAAAAATCTCATCTGCAAGTAGAAGTTCATATATTTCTACATCCCTTTCTTCTATTTTAAAATCTTTTTTTGCCAGTTTTAAAATAACCCGTCTTGTTATCCCATTCAAGATATTCTTATCTGGTGTAATAAGATGGTTCCCTTTTATCATAAAAATATTACTTGTTGAACATTCTAAGACCAAACCATCAGCGGTATATAAAATTTCATAGGCTTTCTGCTTCATTCTTTCCTTCTCAAGCCTCACTGCTTCTAGATAATTAGTCGTTTTAGCTTCTGGAATATATCTCATATATTCATGAACTATCAAGCTCACCCCTTTTTCTAATTGGTCCTTTGTTGGTTCATACACTTCCTCAGTTAAAATATAGAAAGTTGGTATATTTGAAAACATACTATTCTGAACAGGTCCGCCTAAAATCACAGCCCTAAAGCTAGCGTCCTTAACCTTATTTTTCTTAAGTAAATCTAAAGTAATCTTTTCAAAATCCTTAAAAGATACCGGTACAATAAGACCAATACTTTTGGCAGATTGCTGAAAACGGGCATAATGATCCTTTAAATGAAAGGGTTTACCGTTGTATGTTCGGTAAAAATCAAAAACACCATGACCCCTAAGAACACCGAGATCATTCAATGCTAAATGTGCTTTATCAAACGGAATAATAGAACCTTGAAAGTAACAATATTTGTGAGTCATAGGGGCAATAATAGCAGAAAACTCAGATAAAGAAAAAGGTCTAACCATAAGGCTAGACCGTTGTAACAATTTCATCAATGAGACCCATTTCGAGAGCGATCAAAGAAGAAAAATGTTGTTCCTCAGTAAAAAACTTATCAAATGATAACCTTTCTGATTTCAGGCGAGACCGAAGAATCTTATTGCTTCTATCCTCAATCTCCTTACTACCTTCGTATGCTTTAGCAAGCCTATCTTGATAAACCTGAAGTGGAATATCTGTGCGCAATTCATTTATCACGAACTTTCTACGACTCACATGGATAAAGAAACTTGCATTTGGCAATGCCTCACGCTTTTCACATCCCTGAAGAACGACAGCTGCGGATGAGAGACACTCTCCAATCACAATTCCTGTCCATCGTATTCCACTACCTACGAGGTTATCGTAGAGATTCAGAGCTGAGACCAAAGACCCGCCAACAGAATTGATTTCCAACGTTGCATCAACAACGCCACGAAGTTTCATTTCTCGAATTGATGCAATGAGATTCTGCACCACGTTCAAACTAACTTCTTCAAACAAGACAAGTCGGTTGGTTGACTTACTATCATCCATTTTTTTGCTTTCCCTTCTTGTTATTGTTACAATATATATATCTGAACAGTTTGTTCTAGATATAATTTAACACTTAATAACAAAAAGTCAAGTATGTCAATCCTAAATATGTTTGGAGGAGCACCAAGAAAAGAAGCTCCAGAGGGTGAGGATACAGCAACAGGAAGCGGTGCAGTAATGGAAGAATCGGCTGTACCATCAAGTCCTGAGGTTGCAGTTGAAAACGGAAGAGTATTAACTCCCGGAGACCTGGCGGAAGAAAAGAGATTAAGAGAAACACCAGATGGTTGGAGAGGTCAGGAATAAGACAGTTATTGAAAAAACGCCTTTGAGGCGTTTTTTTGTAAGTGGGAGCTTTAAGCTAGTTTATTTTTTTGTGCGGGATGGGAGAATCGGTCAGAAATAAATTTTCTGCCGTTAACACAAGGCCACTTCTTGTATTCCTAATTCACTTCGTTCATAAGGAAACAAAGTCGCGCGGAAATCTTCTCGCAACCCCGGCTCATGTCGCAGGTTTGCTAACCTGCTCCTATTCCACCTTTCGATTCTCCACGAAAGCCACAAACAAAGTATTTTTCTACTGAAAAATCATTTTTGCATACCTCGCGCTTTACGGATATATCCCCATAAATCCTCACCCTCCGGTCTTGCGGTCGGGTCCCACCCCGACCTCACTCTTGGCTTTCTCATCCCGCACAAATAGAAAAACACCCAGGAAGGGTGTTTTTCTATTTGTGCGGGATGGGAGAATCGAACTCCCCACCTCGGTTTGGAAAACCGATATTATACCAATTAACTAATCCCGCGTATATTCAACAAACTGCCTATGTGCCAAGTACTATAGCAAAAACTAACCAAAAAGAAAACCCCACCAGCTCTAGATAATATGATTCAGTATCAATTAGCACAATATCTATATATCATCAGACTAAAAGAAATTAACACGGGCAACAAAACTTGCATTTTACTTCTATTAAATAAGTATTTTTTTCACTGATTTTCGGCCGAAACAATACCATATAAAACATGTTTGTCAAAACCTACTTTATGCACTATTATTAAGTACAAACTATGGGACCTTTAATACAATTTGCCGGACAACTTTTTTCAAGAATCTTAATTGGAGCTATAGCATACACTCTTGCACTTACAGGACACAATATTGATCTCAAATTAGATCAATCAAATATAACTCCTGCAAAATTAAATATTTCTCCAATATTTATAGAAATTGAAAATGGAAACATCGACCTAAAAAAAGATAGATATATTGAGAACTTTGGAACAACCACAGAAGCAACATCGACAAAAGACAAAATTGTATCAAACATTGAATTAAAAAAAGTAACAGCAAGTACAACACCTAAGATTCCAACTCCTGTTATTCAAACAATTTCTCCAGTTGCAAAAGAAAGTCCGTCATTGAAAAATATTCCTGTACCAAGTATTGAGCTTCCTCAGATCATGAGTGAAATAAGTCGAGGTACAGCTCTTGCGGAATGGAATAATGTTTATACAAATTCTCAACAAAGTACTGTAAATATTTTTTGTATTTCCACAAAAGGGAACATGGTTTCAATCTCAACTGGCAGTGGCATCATCTTGACAGATAACGGAATAATTCTAACAAACTCTCATGTAGCTGAAAACTTTTTAGTTCCAAACAAAGACTGCTCAATTCGCCAAGGAGAAATTGCTATCGATAAATACAAAGCATCACTAATATATATAAATGAAAATTGGTTACAAAAAAATGCTGGGGTCATTTTTACAAAAAGTTCTCGAGGAACTGGGGAAAATGATTTTGCACTTCTTTCAATAAATTCAAAGAATGATAATACAAATATCAATTCAAATATTCAACACACAAATATCAATTCAAAAGAACTTACTAGTCAGAATATAAATGATAAGATTCTTGTCGCCGGATACCCGGCAGGCACACTCGGTGCACTATCTCTCAGAAAATATTTAACCTTTCTAGCTGACGTTATAAATATTTCAAATGTATACACAATTGATGGAAGCCATATTGATGTACTCGAAACAGGTATTACAAAAGTTGGGCAACATGGCTCTTCTGGTGGAGGGATCTTTGATGTTAAAAATAATCTAATCGGACTTATTGTTTCAATAAATGATGAGAGCGGTAACTCAAAAATTAATGCACTCACAACAACCTACATCAGTCGAGTCATGAAAAATGATACCGGTAAAAATCTTGAGGAATTTATAAATACAGACAAAGAAATTCTACTATCCGATTTTTCTCAAAAACAAAATTCACTATTAGAATATGTGAAGCCTTTTTTGCAGTAACAGAAAAGTTAATTTAAGAATTGGGAATTTAAAAGAAAATGCCGAACGCTTTGCGTCCGGCATTTTCTTGTATTAAATTTATTCCTAATTTCTAATTCTTAATTCTTAATTCTGCATTAAAAGCTACTGAACGACTTTGGTCTATATTGTAAAGCTTCGAGTATATGTAAATCCAAAATCTCCTCACTCTTTGCCAGATCGGCAATTGTTCTAGCGAGCTTAACTACCCGATGGTATCCACGAGCAGACAGTCCAATTTTATTCGCGGACATATCCAATATTTTTTTAGATGATCCACAAAGATTTGCGCAAGCAATAACATTTTTAGAATTCATTTCACTATTTGTTTTTATCTTTAATCCATTTGCAAAGAATCTTTGTTTCTGTAATTCTCTTGCCTGGACAACTCTCTTTCTAACATCCTCGGTTGTTTCTCCATTTGCTTTTTCCATAAGCTCTCCATGTTTTACTTTACTAACCTCTACCCACATATCAATACGATCTACAATTGGTCCTGAAATTTTTCTTTGATACTTTGAAATTACTATCGGCGAACAAATACATTCTTTATCACGTGATTGAAAATTTCCACACGGACATGGATTCATCGCTGCAACTAAAATAAATTGAGCAGGAAACTGAGCCGTCCCTTTAGCTCGTGAAACAGTTACCACCCTGTCTTCTAGGGGTTGTCTTAACGCATCTATTACTCTTGTTTCAAATTCAGGGAACTCATCCAAGAATAAAACGCCTTTGTGTGCCAGAGTCACCTCACCAGGTTTTGGTATGGCACCACCACCAACAAGAGATACATAAGATGATGTATGATGCGGTGCGCGAAACGGGGGCACACGCACCAAAGAATTATGAAGAGCTCCCGCAACCGAATGTATACTCGTAACCTCGAGTTGATCATCCAAAGAAAGTTCAGGAAGTAAATGTCTAAATGCTCGAGCCAACATTGTCTTCCCAGTCCCCGGTGGACCCCACATAGAAATGTTATGACCACCAGCAGCTGCAATTTCTAATCCTCTTTTTGCAGATTCATTACCTTTAACATCTGCAAAGTCCACATCAATTTCTAAAATATTTTCACCAGTTAATAAATCATTTAAATTTCTCTGCAGTGGTGAAAGTTTTTTGTTCACAAAATCTTCCTCAAGTCCTCCGTCATCAAGATCTATATTTCTCTCGTTTAGGTGATCAATTAATTCTCTTAAATTTGAAATTCCGTAGACATCAATTCCTTCTACCAAAAGAGCTTCATCAGCATTTTCTAACGGGACATAGACTTCGGTATAATTTTGATCTTTTGCAAATTTTACAATTGGCAAAACTCCACGCACCGGACGGACACTACCATCGAGTGCAAGCTCCCCAATAAAAAGTTTTTCTTCTGGATTAAATTTAATATCTCCCGAAGCTATCAAGTATGCAAGTGCAATAGGCACATCAAAAAGTGGTCCTTCTTTTTTTATATCCGCTGGAGCAAGTGAAACTACAATCTTTTGATTTTTTTGTTTAGGACTAGTAAATCCAGAATTTTTAATCGCAGCTCCAACTCGATCTTTTGCTTCATCGACTTCTTTACTCGCAAGTCCTATCAAAGAAAAAGTGTGAAGGCCTTTTGAGAGATCAATTTCTACATTAATAATATGTGGGCGCAAGAGTACAGTTTGCGCAGAAAAAACTTTTGCGAAACTCATAATAAAATAATTGTAGCACATTTTTTAAAACAAGTCGGTAAAAGGTCCGGCCTTAGGAATTCAAAAGGCCGGACCTTAAGGATCCTTGCTTTAAAAAAATAATTTAAAATTACAAATATAAAACCCCTTTGATTCGACCAATCGAATCAAAGGGGTTTTGTTTTAAGTTTTAAATCATTAGTTACAAGTTATGAGTTATGAGTTACTCTCTTCAAATTCCTCCTCCATATACGGTCTTGAAATTTTCAACGCCTTCTCAATATGTACCCGAGCCTCGTCTAGAGAATCACAAGCTTCAAAAAGTGATTGTGATAATTTTACCCTAAATTTCTTTCCGTCCTTATCTGCATCTTTATAGATTTTCTTAGAAAGTAAGTCTAGAAAATTTATCAAAACATCATAACGAAGATCCCCTATTTCTTCAGCTAACTTTTCCAATGAACCATCATATGAAATTTTTACCGGATGTTTATTTGTCATATATTATATTTTATCATATCTATATATTGATGATATAATTGCCAAATGAATGAATCAATAAACATACAACAAGCACCTAAAACTCAAGAAAATACCTTTGAGCAAATTAAATTAGAAATAACAAAAAAAGTAGAAGCAGCAAAAAACAACCCCTTGGACATTAATCGATATCAAGAATTAGAAAAACAAATAGTAGATCAAAAAGACAAGTTTTTTAAAAGTGGAAGCAAATCACAGGAAGATTTGGAGATTGATGAAAAAATAAAACAGGAAATCTTATCTCATGGGGCTATTGTACAAACTTTACCAGAATACGGAGAGATGCTGAATCAGGTAGCATCTCAATACAATCTAGGAAAGGAGTGGAGAGATGATTTATTGGCACACGAAAATGCACACGCTAATGTTTCTCAAGAATTGGGATATGATCAAATTGGATACGGTCTCTTCTTCATATCTGAAGATGAAGAAAACTTAGACCCAAGAAATATCGCACCGAAAAAGAAAAATTTAATTTCTATTCAACCTGCTCACATCCACGAAGATCCAACTCATTGGCCACCTATCGAAGTCATTGAAAATGGAATCAAGACTCTTGAAGCTCCAGAAACTTATGGAAATGAAATGAGTGAAGCTGACATTGCAGAAAGAGACGAACTAATAAAAAGAAGAGGGGAAGTAAGTAAATTAACCGAAGAAAAAAGACAACGCGACCTGTCTGAAATCCGCAAAAGCCTAGGCCTTTAAATTAAAAAATTTAAAACCCCGAACTAAATTAATAGTCGAGGTTGAAGTTGTAGGCATATCTTCAAAGCCTTAAAATTTACTCCGTCTTGGGGATAATTTTGATTCTATCCAAAACTCCAAAACGGACAAGCTGACACATGACGAACCTATTTTGCATAAGGCGCTCTTTTTTAGGAATATCACATCTGCCTGCGCTAGCAAAATTTTTCCCAATAACTAGCCACATCTTATCCACTTTTTTCCCGTCACAGTTGATGTAACCCCGATGTAGGCAAGCATCAAAAGTAAAAACTTCTTTGATCTGCTCCTCGGTCTCAAAGCTATCGCCTCCCTCCCCTTCATCAAGAATCATAGCAATTGCTTCATTGGAAAGCAGACAAAGACCTGCGTCACATTCAGCTTTTGTCGGCAACTTAGGGAGGTTGATCGTCACCTCAACCACCTGTCTCACAACAAATGATTCCGCCCGCAAAAAAGTATTCACACTTTTAGCACCAACTTTAAAATTGGCTTTGTACATGTCAGGTGAGATAAAACTAATTTCGGCATAGTATTTTTTCATTGATTTAGTTTTTCTATTTTGATTTGTATTTGAAAAGAACTTTCCTGTTTCGTCTTTTCTTACCACTCGGTAAGGAGACTCATCAGCACGAATCACATTCGTGGACAGTGAGAGTTTTAAGGTTAACTCTCAACCTAGTAGGTTTACTACCATGCCTCCCAATCCACTTCGTCACCATAAGTGACTTCGTATGGATCAGGAATTTCTTCATACCCACCAACACTACTTTCCCCGTAATAGGAATCGTAGTAGTAGACAGGAGTCACTTCCGCTGGTTTCTCTACAGGAGGCTGACTGTGGGTATAGTACCCAGTCACCTGCCCTGCGAAAAATACCGCGAGAAGCACGAACGCCAACTTATAGTTTGGGGAGGCGTTTTCCCCTTTATGGTTTTGTGTATCCATAGTAAAAAAATTTTATTAAACATTCTTACTATGAACACACAAAAAAGAACTTTTTTACCCGACAATATTTATTATTGTTTAGGGTTCTGTTTCGCTTTTTTAAGCTCATCAGTCGAAGTACACACTTCGAGACAGACGGCAGATGTTAACTTACACATCTGCCATTTTTTACTAAGCTTTTTCAGCCCAACCTAGTTTCTCGTACTTAGGAACGTTTGTTTTATGTTGCTCGGTTTAGTCAGGTACCGAGTCGCAACCTTCCTCAAGCAAGGTCTTGAGGATTCCGTCCCACCCTTTCCCGATAAAAATCATCTTCGGTTTTTTTCTCTCACAAAATCTGCAAATTCTTCTTTCGTGACAGAGAAAATTGAAATAATCTGAGGAGCTGTTTTCTCAATGAGCAAATCCAGCTCACTAACCCTCAATGCTTTTGCAATAGCAGGAATGTATTTGTCAGGTATTTCACCACGGCATTCCCATTGCCGATATGTATCCCAATTAATACCAATTTGCTCTGCAACGTTTTGTTGATCCAGATTAAGATGAAGTCTTCTGTTTTTCAAAAACTGACTAGGATGCTTAATTTTCATTACGATAACCTTTCTTTTTTGATTCAATGAACTGTTTCTGTTTCGTCATTTCTGACTCATCAGGACAAATACACATTTGCCGACAGAGAACGGATAGAACGTATCCGTCAATTTGTTTCAGTTTCAGGAAGTTGTTTCTCCCTACAGATTAGTGATTACTCACTAATCCTTACCCCGAGGTTTCGCCTCAAGACGTCAAGCGGTTTTTCACCGCAAGCCACTGGGAATTCAACCCAGTAAGCTCCGTCTTCCCGATACCCCCACGAATGGATGGTATCTGGGGAGTCTGCCAAGGTTCTTTTGAACTCCTTGACTCTACCCTGACAAGTCGGGCAGTGACTACAAGTCGGAACCGTGACTTGTAACGAGACGCACTCGTCAGAAATACGAATATTTCTGCGGTACATCCAACCGTTAATCCGAGCGGTCATGTGGCGGGCGGGGGCTTGGGTGATGGTGGGCATGGTGGTATTGTTTGTGAAAGAGCAATCCTGTTTCGTCTTTTCTTGCCACTTAGCAAGGAGACTCATCAGCACGAATCACATTCGTGGACAGAGAACGGATAGAACGTGCTCTATCCGTTGATTTATTTCAAGTACTCAATTGAGCAGTTGAAATTTCTGTTCACAAGGTAGTTCTCTCTACCTCGGCTTGCCATCTCACGATGGGAGCAGACCTCAGAGCAATCACTTGCTCTGGACGTACTCACGATACTCTTCAAGAGACATCACGAGTCCGTCTACAACGACGTAGGCCACGGTGTTTTATTTTCGTTTTTGAAAGGAACTGTGTCGGAGGAGCGCAATAAGCAGCTACCACTCCGGCGGTTTATCTAAAACCTGCTGAAAAAAAATCCGTTGCGATAAGATCTTGATTCGACACAAGATCCCTGGGTTTGCCTAATTAACAAGAAGGGTTTCTTCTTCCTCTTTAGGAGGATAAAGTCTGTGATCGAAAAGGCATTTATAATATTGCCTCATCACAGGGTTTCATGTGTGGTTTAGAGTATCTCTTGCGTTAGAGACCTCTGTCTTCCACATTAAACCTAACTCGTGTGTATGGCTTTTCCCATGCGGTTGACCAGTGTATCTCTTGTGGAGCTACCAGTCTTGAGCTAGAGAATCCGCCGATTCCCCTTTTTTTGTGGAGCACCGCCTGCCCCAAATATTCACTCGTGCTTTGGGGTCGCAACAACTCCCTGCACCAAATCCTGAGCCCACCTGATCCTCAATATTTTTTTGCGAGGTTGTCGAAGGGGTGAGCACAGGGTGTGGTGCAAGGAATTTTCTATTTTTATT
>CAIZIN010000073.1 GCA_903933085.1 uncultured bacterium | reverse complement strand
TATATCGTCATATAGATTTAAGTCAAGAATATTTACAATCTTAAACCACTTTGCATCATCAAGACCTCCTGTTTTATGAAAACCTAAATCCACAAAAGGAGACTCAGCTAAAAAGTAATTTACCTGTTTTCGTATCTTTCCAAGCTCTGGATCAGAAGCAATATATTCATTACTTCCCAATTCATCTTTAATATCAATATCGAGACCTATTTCTTCTTTGATTTCTCTAACGGTTCCAGTTTTTATATCTTCATCCTTTTCAATTCCACCTTTCGAAAGAGTCCAGTGACCGAAAACATCGTGAACAAGAGCTAAGTATATTTGATCACCTTCTCTTGCATAAACCACAGCTCCACCAAGCCTCTTGATTGGCATTTCTTCATATGGGATTTCTTGCCTTTTTTTCTTTGAAACTTCTTCTTTACCTGGTTCGCCAAGTTCTTTATAGACAGCTCCAAGAACTCCGTTTACAAATTTACCACTCGTCTCTCCGCCATATGTTTTTGCGAGTTCAATAGCTTCATTGATAGCAACCTTTGGAGGAACTTCATTGCGAGCTGAAAAGAGTAATTCGAAAAGACCTATACGCAAAACATTTCTGTCTATGGTAGCAATTTTTTCTATTGGCCAATCTGGTGCAGCTTTTGTGATAATCTGATCAAGGTCAACTTTTTTTGCGATAACCCCATCCAGAAGTTTAACCATAAAACCTTCATCACCCATACCAGGAGCAAACTCTTTCACATTACGTGAAAGCATATCTTTTAACTCTTTGATGTCTTTATTAAGAAAGTCCCACTCGAAGAGTGTTTGTAAAACAATAGAACGTGAAAGGTGCCTGTTTGCCATATGGATATATTTTAAAACATTAAAGAACTTTTTACAAATTTACTTATACACATTTACTCTACTAAGCTTTTACTTACACATTTTTCCCTTACCAAACACACTAAACTAAGTTTCAATAAAAAAGATAAAAGAAAAACTGCCTACTTGGCAGCTTCACTTTTCTTTGATTTCTTTTTTAACTTTTTCTCTGTCTTTAGAGCGACGTCAACAACCTTTCTTCCTCTGTACATACCGCAGTTCGCACAAACAGTATGAGGAAGACGCGGATGACCACACTCCTTACAAAGAGAAGGATTTTTTGCTTTAAGCGCATGATGACTTCGTCGGTTGCCAGTATGAGCCCTTGTATGTCGCATTCGAATTACCATAATGGGACTATTATACACGGAATAGAATAAATAACAAGAGCTTTGTTCATATTTCAGTGTATGAAACTTTTTCTATGTTCCTCGCAAACCCCAAAGTCACTTAAGGCCTTGCGGTGCTTGAGGGTTCCATATCCTTTATGTTTTTCAAATTCATACTTTGGAAATTTTTTACTCAATTTATTCATCAGTTTATCTCTAGAAACTTTGGCCACGATCGCCCCAGCACTTATAACAAACTCCTTTGTATCACCTTTAATTATTGTCTCCTGATTCAAATATTCTTTAGGTGCCTTCAAACCCCCATCTAAAAGCACTGTTACTTTTTTTGGATTTAAGGGCAGGGGAGTCAGGGCACTTTTTAGGCACTCTTTTATTGCCCTACTAATTCCCCATTTATCAATATATTTTGCAGACTTATACGAAACCTTGAATCCACACTTCCTTTCTTTTTTAAATTTTAAAATTTTTTCATACCACTCATTTCTTTTCTTCTCTGAAATTTTTTTTGAATCCTTAATCCCCTTCAATTCTTTTGGAAATCTTTCTCCATACCACAAGAATGCACAAACAGCTACAGGCCCCGCCAAAGGTCCGCGCCCTACTTCGTCTATTCCCACAAAATCTTTTCTTTCTTTTTTCACTCCTTTCATTTCATTTGATTATATCAAAGTTTAACCTCTTTCTGTCATCCCTATCTATATTCTGTCATTCTTGCGAATACGAGAATCCATGGATCCTCGCATTCGCAAGGATGACGATACGGCGCATAAAAAATACCACACCGTTTGCACAGTGTGGTGGTGAATTCAAATTTCACGGACCAAACAAAAATTTGCTTTTGTATCAGAGGAAACATTCCGACAAACCAGACTCCCATTACGCTCTATTAATGATGCTTCTCTCTGCAACCAATAACTTAGTCCGTGTGAGTACGTATGAAAATATGGGCATTCGATGTAACAACCCGTCAGTTCGGACTCAGTAGGCAAACGCCAACCCTTTCCTTTCCGCTCAATAACCTTTTGTACTTGTTCCCGAGTACTCGGCCCCATCAAGGTACTCCATTTCAAACGTGGAACCTTCTCAACGGAGACTTTTTCAGGCTCTGTGTCATTATGCTTTCCAGAAAAAAATGAATCCAATTTATCCAAGCCTCTCCTCCGACTTTCTTCTCCCGTAGATTCTCTAAAAACACAATAACACGAACCCACACAAATAATGGCAATAAGATATTCCCACTCCGACCGAGTCCGACGACTTTGCTTAAAAAACAATGAATCAACCAACATAAACAGCAGAATGATCACTAACGAATAAATGATCGATTTCATGATTCTTAACTTCCATTTCGATTTTGTTTTCATAGGGTTACTTTCCAAAGGAAACCTTACGTCAACATCAAACCAAAGTCAATATGCGTACTTTTACCCATTTTCGGCTATAATACAACTAATACCAATAATTACTTTCATACCCTAATCCCTCTGTCATCCTCGGGTACTCCCGGGGATCCAAGTCCGCATTTTTCAGACTGGATTCCCGCCTCCGCGGGAATGACAACAAATATAGAACTAGGGCAAAAAGAAATTATTGTAATTTCAATATAATCACATCCATAAATGTCTAAATTCATCCACCTACATACACACAGTCATTATTCTTTATTAAGTGCCCTTCCAAAAGTTGGTGAGCTTATAAAAACTGCAAAAAAAGATGGAATGGATGCTATTGCTCTAACCGATGCAGGTAATATGTACGCCACAATTGAATTTATACAGGAGTGTACAAAAGCAGAAATGAAAGCAATTATTGGTGTAGATTTCTATATAGCCGCTCGAACAAGACTCGACAAGGAACATCGTGTTGATAATAAACACTCACGCATTGTTCTACTTGCAAAAGATATGACGGGTTATAGAAATTTAGTAAAGCTTGTAACTCGCTCCAATCTTGAAGGCTTTTATTACAAACCTCGAATAGACAGAGAATTGATGGAAGAATTAAACGAGGGAATCGTAGCTATTATTCCATCTTTTAATGGAGATATAGCATCTTCACTCAATCACAATAATTTAGAAAAAGCCGAGGAAGCACTTTCCTTCTACAAAAAAACTTATAAAGATTTATATATAGAAATAACTCATCATCCAGAAATAAATGGACATGAAGTGAGTATGAAAAAACTGATTGAATTTGCTCGATTACATGGAGTTCCAATAGTTGCAGCCTCTGATGTTTATTATTTAAATAAAGATGATAAAAGAGCTCGCGATACAGTTATTGCTATTCAAAAAAATTCAAGTCTCCGCGACAAAGATGAGGATGAGGATGCAGACTTTTCTTTTCTAACTCAGGATGAAGCTGTTAAACTTTTCAAAAATGAACCCGATGCACTCGAGAACTCAGTAAAAATATCTGAGATGTGTAATGTAACAATCGAACTTGGCAAATGGGTATTCCCAAAAATGATTTTACCCGAAGGGACAAATGCCGACGATGAACTCAGACGAGTCGTATATGAAGGTTTTTCAAAAAGAGAAATCGAACAATCTCCGGAAGTACTAGAAAGAGTTGAGTACGAGCTTGGTGTTATTCGCACCAAAGGTTATTCCCCATATTTTCTTGTGGTGGCCGATCTTCTACTTTATGCAAGAACACACGGAATTCTTTCAAATATTAGAGGTTCGGTTTCTGGTTCGATGGTAACTTTTCTTTCTGGTATTACAAACATCAACCCTCTTGAATATGAAATTCCTTTTGAACGATTTCTAAATCCAGACCGACCGAGTGCTCCCGATATTGATATGGACTACGCCGATAATAGGCGTGATGAAATGGTCGAATATGCCCGACAAAAATATGGCCATGATAAGGTGGCTCAAATTGGAACCTTCGGTACAATGGCCGCCCGAGGCTCTGTAAAGGACGTAGCACGAGCTATGGGCTTTCCTTATTCAAAGGGCGACCAAATTTCAAAGCTCATCCCTATCGGCTCCCAGGGCTTTCCGATGACAATTGAACATGCTCTTGAAATTGAACCTGAACTTAAAAAACTTTACAATTCTGACCCAGAAACAGAAACCATTATAGATATGGCAAAAAAGATTGAAGGGAACGCAAGACATATTTCCGTGCATGCAGCCGGTGTGGTTATTGCTCCGACTGAACTCACTGACTTCACCCCTCTTCAGCTCGACACAAAAGGTGAAACTAAAATCATTTCACAATATGACATGTACTCCATTGAGGAAGCTGGCCTTCTAAAATTTGACTTCCTTGGTTTGAAAAACCTTTCTATCATTGCTGATACTCTAAAACTCATCGAGCGCTTTCATGGAACAAAAATTGATCTCGATACAATGGATATTGCAGATAAAAAAACATATGAAATGCTTGCACGTGGAGAGACGGCCGACCTTTTCCAATTAAATGGAGGGGGTATGACCAAACATTTAATGGAACTTCGACCGAACTCAATTCACGATATCAATGCGATGGTGGCACTCTATCGCCCGGGTCCACTTCAATTTATTCCTGACTATATTGCACGAAAACACAATCCAAAATTAATTAAATATCCAGATCCAGCACTTGAACCTATTTTAAGAAAAACTTACGGGATTCTTGTATATCAAGATGACCTTTTGATGATGGCCAACAAACTTGCCGGCTACTCTTGGGGTGAAGTGGATAAATTTCGAAAAGCCGTTGGTAAGAAAAATCCAGAAGAAATGGAAAAGCAGAAAGCGAAATTTATCGAAGGATGTATAAAAAATTCTGGATGGTCAGAAACAAAAGCAAAAGAAATTTGGGCATGGATCGAACCTTTTGCTGCTTACGGTTTCAACAAAGCTCACTCTGTTTCTTATGGACGTGTTGCATATCAGACGGCATATTTCAAAGCTAATTACCCAGGAGAATATATGACTGCAATTCTTACACATGAAGCAGGGGACTTGGAAAAAGTTTCTGAATCCGTTGCTGAATGTAAGCGCCTAGGCATCCCTGTTTTACCGCCAGATATCAATGAATGTTTCCGAGATTTTACACTTACAAAAAAAGATCCTTCCTTATGTCATTCCAACGAAGATCGAAATTTAGCTTCACATTCTGATTCCCTTCCTGTCACTTCTGAACCTGCAACAAACAACATTATTCGTTTTGGATTAACAAGTATAAAAAACTTCGGCGAAGGAATCGGTCAAGCAATAATTGATGAAAGAAAAGCTGGAGGAAAATTTGTTTCTCTTGAAGATTTCCTCACAAGAGTTCGTGATAGAAATTTGAATAAAAAATCTTTAGAAGCTCTAATTAAAACTGGAGCAATGGATAGTTTTGGTGAACGCGGACAAATGCTAGGGAACTTGGAAGGTATTTTGGAATTCAACAAACAAGTAGCACGAGCACCAGAACATCAAGATTCACTTTTTGGAGCAGGATCAATTGAACTTCCACCACTTCGTCTATTGCCAATGAAGGAAGCATCAAAAGATGAATGTCTGTTATGGGAAAAGGAATTACTTGGCCTTTATGTTTCCGGCCACCCCCTTGAAAAATATAGAGAGGCACTTTCAAAAAGAGGTACCACAATCAAACAAACAAAAGCTGTTGCCAAAGAAGAAATGGTTGTTGTTGTCTCTGGTTTTATCGATGAAGTAAAAGAAATTCTTACAAAAAAAGGTGACAAGATGTGCTTTGTGAAATTATCAGATTTTGATTCTTCAATCGAAGTTGTCTTCTTCCCAAAAACCCTAGAGCAATTCAAAGCCCTAGTTATCCCCGAAACCTGCGTCTCCATCAAAGGCAAAATGTCCAAACGAAACGACACCGAAAGTATAATCGCGGACGCGATAAAACCGTTGATTTGAAAAGAATTAAGAATTAAGAATTAGGAATTAGGAATTAGGAATTAGGAATTATGAATGGAAACTTCTTTACATTGTCATCCTTGCGAATGCGAGGATCAAGGAAAACCCAAAACTCCCCGCGCCTACGGCGCGGGGAGTTTGCATTCAGTTTGTTTTCAATTCTATCCTATTAAAAACTCATACGCTTCATCCTGAACTTTTTCAAAATTTTCTGAAACATCAAAGAAAGGTATGTTATATTTTTCACATTCTCCTTTTAGATATTTACTATATACAATCATCGCTTCAATCATTTCTAGCATAGCCTCATCATCGTGTTTATTTGTCCAATCTTCTTCTCCTTTGTTGTACATGCGCACTAAGTCCAATTTTTGTTTTGCTGTCAATGTAGTATATCCCATAAAACAAGATTTTATTTCTTGTGGGTAATCTACCTGTAGTTCAGCAATTTGTTTCGGAAGAATACAATCACCTTCAACAAGATATAGTTCTTGTGTCTTAAAAAGATATTTAAAAAGTTCTTTACTAAACTTCCAAGTTTTTTCAGATTTATCAACAAAATCATTCTGATGTCGAACTCCATGCTCTGGAGCAGAATGAGTAAGCATACCAATTAATCCGTCCAGTGGAAAAAACGGTATTAATTTTTCTTTAAGAATTTTGTGAGCAAGAAGTGATTTCCCCGATCTTGAAACACCTCCAATTATATATAGCATGTTGAAATTATAACATAACTATATCGCCTTTTTAGTGACAGTGTTAAACAACGATCTAGCCAATTTAGAATTCTTATAATATCCAAAACTCCCCGAGCCGTAGGAACGGGGAGTTTTGGATTTAGTTTATTTATTGGCAACTTCCAATATCACAGTACCAGTAACAGCTTCTTTTTCTCTATCACCTTTTTTTAAATAAATAGTAGTTGTGGAGAGAAAATCCTTACCATCAAATTCTATAACTTTTCCAATTACCCTTATCTTATCTCCAGTTTTAATAGGACGATGAAATTCTATATCTTTTATTTTTTTTGTAACAACACTTTTGCCTAATTTTTGCGCCTTAATGTACGAAGCGACACCTCCACCTATATCCATAAGAAAAGCTATCACACCACCATGTGTAAATCCTTCATAGGCCTGAAAGTCTTGGTGTGCCTCCATCTCAATGACAAACTCTTCTTTTTCAAAATCATAATAACCATCTCGAAAAGGGATGTGCAATATTCTATAAATCTCAGAACTATCTTTTAAATACTTATCTAAACCAGAAAATTCCAATCTGAGCTGTCTTAGTGTTTTCTTTGATTCAACATCATTTTCTAAATTTAAAATTCCACCATCAATCATATGCTCTTTTTTGTGATACAAATATTCACCATCTTCCTTTTTCGCCTCCAAATACCCCTCCGCCTTCGCTCTAGTAATTTCAGATTTTGGATCTTTAGAATCTCTGCCTGCATCTCTCATTTTATTTAACTTATTCGCTACATCATCTCTGTATTCTTGATGTGGTAATTTTTCCATACCCTCAATTATAGCCCCCCCCCTGCCAACCTTGTCAAAAATGATTTTCCCGAACAATTTTTCCTCTACCCAAACCAAAACACAAACCTAAACCCAAATGCAAAACTAAAACCAAACATCCCAAAAACCAACTATGCACATTACACACGACCGTGTATAATGTGCATAGTCAATATTTAAAGAAATTTTACCAAATAATATAAATACTATTTTAAACCAAAAGATCTTTTTAGATTATCGTCACATTCGATACTGTCCACCACCATATATAATACATCTCTACCAATTTTTAGATCAGCTTTTAGTAAAGAAATAAATTCTGAGCAGTCATACGGAAACACCCAAACACTCGCCTGCAACCTAAGAAATCCCATTGTAACTAAAAAATACCTAAGCCGATCTCTTAAACCTCTTTTCCCTTCTGATATGTCGAAAATAATCACATGCCACTTCTTATTCCAAATTCTCGGTATTGTTAATTCATAACCCTCACAAATGTATTTTATTAGTTTTTTGTGGCCCTTTTCGGTCAATTGCAAAAAACCTTTTGAATCTCTTTTTAGGCAGCCGTTTTTTACTAGGTTATTTCTAGCTCTATTAATTATTCCGTTTGGAAATTTTGAAGGTAGGATCCCAAGCTTCGATAAAGCTCCCAACACATTCGGAGCAACTAACCCCACACTCAAAATACCAGCAACCTGTACAGTAGAAAGAATCGCCCTCGAAATATCCCCTTTTGTTGTTTTTCTTGTTACCTTCATCACTATGCACATTATACACGGCCGTGTATAATGTGCATAGTGATATTATATGCTAGATAGGATGTATATATAAAAAACTTCCGTACCGCTTGGTAGGAAGTTTGGGAGTGGCTATTTTTTGTCTATTAATTTGTCAGCCAAAAGTTCTCGAGCTTTTTCTCCAAGTATGCTCGGCGGCATATATTCGCATGGGTGATAGTAAACCCTATGTAATTTTTCAAACATATCTACATAATGAGGGTTACCAGCGACTAGAATTTTTGCATTCGGGCAAAGTGGTAAAAACTCATTTACAAATGCCAAAACATCTTCACCACCAGAATACCCCCGTACTTCTGAGGTGTCAAAATAGAGCAAATCAACTTCTTCTCCCCTTTCACGAAGCTTTGGACGAACCCCTTCAAGGGTATCAATGTATGGATAAGGAAATCCCGCCCGTTGAATACCTATACCGAGAAACGTCAACTCTTTCTCGGGGACAATAAGAACAACTAGAATCTTATCTTCATCTGTCATATATTCCTTTCTTTTGTACTGTGTACAATATGCACACTACATCACAATGGTAGATTGTCAAACATGCTAAAATTGTTAATATTTGTTATTATTCACTTTATGAACTCAGAAGATAAATCAGCAGAAATGCTATCTTATAAACGACATACTCTCGCCCACCTTTTGGCAGCGAGTGTAAAAGAGCTATATCCTTTGGCTATGCCGACCTTAGGGCCTGCTATCGACAATGGATTTTACTATGATTTCGATTTTGATTACAAAATCGACGCAGACAAACGCGGACTGAACGCAGACGATGCAGACTTGAATACAAGCAAGAAATCGAATGCACCAAAGGAAGATGATTTGGCAAAAATTGAAAAATCGATGAAGAAACTTTTAGCCACATGGGAAGGTTTCAAACATTTGGAAATTTCTAAAGAAGAAGCAACTGAAATTTTTGCAGACAACGAGTACAAACTTGAATTAATCAATGAAATCGCAGATAAGGGAGAAAAAATCACTATTTACTATTCAGGTCCAAAAGATTTTGATTTCAGTATTGAAAGTCTAAAGTCAAACGATTATAAACTACCCACTGGTTTCTTTGATCTTTGCAGAGGAGGACATCTAGAAAATCCATCAAAAGAAATTGAAATTGATTCGTTTAAAATTTCTCGTATTGCCGGTGCCTACTGGCGCGGTGATGAGAAAAACAAAATGCTTACACGAATTTATGGTTTAGCATTTAACACAAAAGAGGAACTTGAGAAATATGAATGGACTGTGGAAGAAGCAAAAAAACGTGATCATAAAAAACTTGGCAAAGAATTAAAACTTTTTACAACCTCTTCACTTATCGGTGCAGGACTTCCACTTCTTCAACCAAAAGGAATGGCTATTCGTAAAGCTGTTGAAGATTATCTTTGGGAACTACACAAACAAAAAGGCTATGACAGAGTATGGACTCCACATATCGCGAAAGAAGAACTTTATGTAACCTCAGGGCACGCAGCTAAATTTGGCGATGAGCTTTTCCGTGTACAAGGTAAAGATGAAAGCTTCATTATGAAACCAATGAATTGTCCACATCATATGCAGATTTTTGCGGACAATCAATTCTCCTACCGTGATATGCCTGTGCGATACTTCGAGCCAGCCACAGTATATCGAGATGAAAAAACTGGACAATTAGCAGGCCTGACAAGAGTACGATCAATCACTCAAGATGATGGCCACCTCTTTTGTAGAACAACACAAATCGAGGAAGAAGTTTCAACCATAGTTGGAATCATCAAAGAATTTTATACAACAGTAGGGCTTATGAGTGACTACTGGGTACGACTTTCATTAAGAGGAGATGACAAAAGCGCATACCTTGGGACAGATGAAGTTTGGGAAAAAGCGGAAGGTGCACTTGAGCGAGCTGCAAAGGAAAATAATTTAAATTATAAACCAGTAAGAGGTGAGGCGGCCTTTTATGGACCGAAATTAGACTTCATGTTTAAAGATGCTCTAGGTCGCGAATGGCAACTTGCAACAATTCAATGTGACTTTAATCTTCCTGAAAGATTTGATCTTTTCTTTACAAATGAAAAGGGTGAAAAAGAACGTCCAGTTGTTATTCATCGAGCAATCTCTGGATCTTTAGAAAGATTCCTTGGAATTATTATTGAACACTTTGCAGGAGCTTTCCCAACATGGCTTGCTCCAGTACAAGTAAAAATTATTCCGGTCCGAGAAAACCATATTGAACATGCAAAGAAACTTGCAACAGTACTCAGGTCAAAAGATATACGAGTGGAGTGCGATATTTCAGATGAGGGTTTTGGTAAAAAAGTACGTGCCGCAAAAGTTGATATGATCCCCTACACAGTAATTATTGGAGACAAAGATATTGAGGCCGGAGTTGTCACCTTAGAAAACAGAGACAAAGGTAAAATCGGAACACCAACCCAAGAAGAATTACTAGCAATTCTTATTGAAGAAATAAGAAATAAGAAATAAAATAAAAATACCGTACACAAAGTGTACGGTATTTTTATTTTGTATTTATTCTTATTTACTATTTTCCAATCCTCGCTTCAACATATTTTCATGTTTGAAATCAAGAATCTTATTTTTTCTTTCGATCTTCGCACGTTTTGAAACTATCATATAAGCTCCCAACGCACTAAACATAAAGAGTCCAATAATGAAGGCAACAAATTTTGGATTATCTCCCACACCAGTATACGGTACTTGGTTCAAATAAACAGATGAAAGAGATGCATTATTACCTTGAATTGGAGTCTGTATCATTCCAACTACAACAGTTGGACAAGTAAGAGTCTTCGTTCTACCATCTGAAGTCACCGTTACCGTTGCATATTTTGATCCAATAGTGTTAAAGCTCTTTGAAACAGATGAGCTATTTCCATATATACCATCTGTACCAGTCCATGAATAGTAATAATTTCCATTACCACCATAAACTGAAGTATTCCAAATTGCTGTTTGCCCAATTAAGAGATTGGCATTGTTTACAGTACACGAAAGATTTAGATCATTATAGTTTTGATTATTATCTTCTACATACACAGTGCCACAAGAGCGAGTTATTGAGGCCCCGCCAGAACGAATCGTAACAGTTCCATATTTTGTACCGGTAGAATCATAACGAACACTAACATTTCGTCCAGACCTTCCAGATAGAGGATAAGTACCAGACCATTCGTATGAATAAGAACCATTTCCACCAGAAGCATCTGCACTCCATTCCACAGATTGATTTCTATTTATACTAGAATCATCTACAGAACAAGAACCAGTTAATGTTTGTTCTCTTTCTTCAACATATACAACTCCACAATCAGCAGAAGCGGTTTTATTACCTGATGTGACAGTGACATGTGCATTTTTCGAACCTTCTGAATAGTAAGTTTTTGTTATTTGACTGCCACTACCCGAAAGACTATCTGTACCACTCCAAGAATATGAATATGATCCAGTACCTCCTGAAGCGTGAGCTGTCCAAGTTACAGATTGGTCAGTCTCAATGTTATTTCTATTTGCAGAACAAGAGACAATTAAATTTTGAACAGGAGGTACTGGCTCACAAGTTGTACATGGTGGTATATAAACACAATCATAACAATAATCATCATAAATGTAATCATAACAATCATAACAATAGTCGTCATAACTGTAATCATAACAATCATAACAATAGTCGTCATAGCCACCATAATAAGACGAACTATATCCTGAATCATAATAAGATCCATAACCGGAGTCGTAAGATCCGTAGCCAGAATCGTAATAAGATCCATAACCGGAGTCGTAAGATCCGTAACCAGAATCATAATAAGATCCATAACCTGAATCGTAATAAGACCCATAACCTGAATCATAATAAGATCCGTAACCTGAGTCGTAGTAAGCATTTGCTTTTGTTTCAGTTACTGTAAACAGAACTGCAAACACCACAAAAAATATGGCGGCAAAAGATAATATACTTAACTTTTTGGTTAATGTTTTCATATACACCATTATACACCAGAAGTACAATCGTGTCAACTATTTTATTGAATATCGCTAAAATACGCCTCAACTACGTATCTTTCTGCCTTTTGACCAAAAGTGTTACAGGTCGAGAGAGTAATCATTCGATCTTTACCATCAAAAGTTACCAAAACATCTTTATCAGTCGCTAATTTCACACTAGATACTTTATATACGTACGTTTTTCCATCTTCCCCACTTACAAATATAGAATCACCAGCAGATAAATTCTTTAAATTATTAAAAGCTTTGTAGGCTTGGTTTTGTACAACCTTAAAACCAGTACTGTGAGCAAATAAAAACATATTCCCAACAGTTAATGATCCAGAACCAGGATAATGTACGGAACCTTTTTTCAAATATTCATCTAAGATATCAATAGAATCACTCTCAGGATTAGATACAGAAACATCTACTCCGATTTTTGGAATTTTTATATGATTAGGCAAAACAGCTTTAATATCATTCTTCACAGTTATTTCTTTATCTGTCGACACACTTGGACTTAATTCAAGCTCTGTCGGCACAGCATCAATGGAAAAAAGTACTATAATAGACAAAAATAAGATACCAAAAAAAACAAAAATGAGTTCTTTACCATGAGACTTCCATAACGCCTTCTTTTCTAGAGATTTTAACATCTATCCAATTGTACATATATAACCCAAATTAGTCAATTAAACTAATTGACAAAGTATTCAAAAGTTGTATAATGGCCAATATGAATAAAATAGAGAAATGGAACCCAATACTTAAAGGAGCTTTAGTAGCAGGAATGCTTATTCTGGCTATTTTTGTATTTGTTGGTTTAACTAAAATTTTACCTAGAGTTATAGACTCTATTGGTGGAGCTTTTTCCAATATTAGCACTTCTATATTCCCCCCAAAAGAATCCATTACTATTTCCCTCTCAAGCAATTCTGTAAAATCTGGAGAAATTTTAGATGTTTCTTTTGTACATAAAAATAAAGTCACCGCGGGAGTTTATGAATTTAAATTTGACTGTTCTAATAAAGATCTTTCTATGATTTTAATTGATGGACCAGATCAAATCAACCTACCCTGCACAGCCACAAGTACTTTGAATTCAAATCCATTCAAAATCATTCCACAATTAAGAGATGAAAATTCTTTTATTGATACAAATATTTATGTAACCTTTTATGATATAGAAACTGGCTCAAGGGAAGCGATGGGTAAAGTTTTACTCACAATACAAAACGGTAATCTAAATAATACTTCAAATCAAGAAAACACATCAACAACAACAGATAATACAAAAATAAGTAAAGACGCAAATCTTGTAACAAAACAGGTCACTACACCAATCGTAAAAAAACAAACAACTAATCAATATGCAAATAACTCATACGTAGTAGGAAAACCAGATTTGCGCATTACAGCAAAAGATACCGGGACTATAGTAAACAATATTTTTGTTCCAAAGACAGTTTTTGGAATCAATGAAATTTCCGCTGTTCGGTTCGATATTACTAATAGTGGAAATACTCCTACTGGAGCATGGCAGTTTACTGCTGTACTTCCGACTTACCCAAGTCAAGTATTCCCTTCAGGAATTCAGCCATCACTAAAACCAGGAGAGACGATTGAGTATACACTCTCAATGAGAAATCTTGCAGTAACAGGAAATAATATTGTTACAGTAATTGTAGATCCTAATCAATCAGTATCTGAAGTTTCTGAGATAAATAACACCATAGTGATGACACTTGTAAATTCTGGTACTAGCTATAGTACTGGCTTGCTATTACCACCTACTTATAACAATTATTACAATTCATCAAATTCTGATTTGATGCTTAAAGTAATCTCTAGAGGTTACATAGACCGAAATAATGGAAGATATTATGTAGCAAATTCTGTATCGGAAAATGACCGCGTGGCTATACGTATTGAAATAGAAAATATTGGGGACGGTGAAACAGGGCCCTTTATTTTCACCGCTGATTTATCAGGTAACTCAAACGGCCTATATACATCACCAGTTCAGAATACATTTTATCCAAAAGAAAAGAGACAGTACACTATTGATTTTGATCCAGACGCGAGTGATATAGGAAAAAATACAATAAAAATCAGGCTTGACACAAACAATACTGTAAACGAAACAAATGAAAACAATAATGTTTTAAACGAAGACATAACCGTGTATTAGAATAAAAAAGAAAATGAGCCAGCCCCTTCGGGGCTGGCTCATTATCTATTAACTTTACATTTTACATTTTTAATTTTTTCTTACACATCCAAATTCGCCAATTTTGCATTTGATTGAATGAAAGATTTTCTTGCTGGAACATCTGTACCCATGAGCATATCAAATACAATATTTGCATCAGCCTCATCATCAACAGTTACTTGCTTTAAGATTCGTCGAGCAGGATCCATTGTTGTTTCCCAAAGTTCTTCAGCATTCATTTCTCCAAGACCTTTATATCGTTGAACATGAATCTTTGAAGTTTTAACCTTCGAATTTCTACCTTCATTCTCATCTTCCTCTATAATCTCAGGTTCTTCTGGTATTGATTCCCCTTCTTCAACAGGTTCTACCTCTTCTGGATTTAATCCTTCTTTTTCTAAGTACGCATTTTTATCTTCATCATTGTAAAAATATGAAATCTCTTTTCCTTTTTTAATTTTATATAATGGTGATTGAGCGATATAAATATGTCCTGCATCCACAAGTGGACGAAAATATCTGAAAAATAAAGTGAGGAGTAAAGTACGGATGTGGGCACCGTCCACGTCGGCATCGGTTGCAATAATTACTTTATGATATCTAAGCTTACCAATATCAAATGTATCTCCAATGGCTGTACCAAGTGCCACCACAAGATTCTTTATCATCTCTGAAGCCAACATCTTATCCAGTCTGGCTCGTTCAACATTTAAAATCTTTCCTCGAAGTGGAAGAATGGCTTGAATCTTTCGATCACGTCCAGTCTTCGCTGTACCTCCAGCGGAATCTCCCTCCACAATGAATATTTCGGATTCAGAAGCGTCTTTCGACTGACAGTCTGCAAGCTTGCCTGGAAGTGTCATACCTTCCAAAGCACCTTTTCTAAGTACAGAGTCTTTAGCTGCCTTAGCCGCCTTTCTGGCACGAAGAGCGAGTATAGATTTATTTACAATTGATTTTGCATCATCAGGATGTTCTTCAAAAAACATATTCAAAGCATCACCAAAAACAGACGCCACAGCTCCTTGAGCTTCCGTAGATCCAAGCTTAGCCTTTGTTTGACCTTCAAATTGAATTTCTCGAAGCTTCACAGAAACTACAGCAGTCAAACCTTCAAGCACGTCATCGCCAGTAAAGTTATCATCGGCATCTTTTATAATATTTGCCTTTCGAGCATAATTATTTACGATACGTGTTAGAGCTGTTTTAAAACCAGTGAGGTGTGTACCTCCTTCAGGTGTATGAATATTGTTTGCAAAACACATTATACGAGACGAGATGTCATCTACGTACTGCAAAGATACTTCAACAGACTCAACTCCTTCCGCAGCTTTTTCAACATAAAAAACATTACTGTGAATTGGCTTTTGAAGTTGGTTGTAAAACTTCACAAGAGAAAGCAAACCTCCTTCAAAATAAAATGTCTGTGATGAAACCTCAATACCTAATTCACGAAAATAGAAAGATTCACTTGCATCAATCTTACCCTTATAATCCATAGCATTAATAACAGTGATCCGAAGACCTTTTACAAGGTAGGCCTGCTGTCGCATATGCCCAACAATTCTACTGAAATCAAATTCCTGTTTACCGAAAATCTCTTCATCTGGTTGGAAAGTTACAATTGTTCCATGTTCTTTTGTTGTGCCAATTTTCTTTACTGATGCTTTTTTCTTTCCTCGAGAATATTCTTGCATGTAAACGCCTTCTCCAGCTTTATGCACCATCACTTGAGTGTAACTTGAAAGCGCATTAACAACAGAAGCACCCACACCGTGGAGTCCTCCAGAAACTTTATATCCTTCTCCACCGAATTTACCTCCAGCATGAAGTGTTGTCATAATCGTTTCCAGTGCTGAAACTTTTGTTTTTGCATGAATACCAACCGGAATACCTCGGCCGTTGTCAGTTACGCGAATATGATTGTCTGGCATGAAGACAACTTCAATATCATTACAATGACCACCCATCGCTTCATCGCGTGAGTTATCAAAAATTTCTGTAATAAGATGATGAAAACCGTCAGGACCAGTTGTTCCAATATACATTCCTGGGCGCTTTCGCACTGGTTCAAGCCCTTCTAGGACCTGAATGGCATCCGCTCCATAAGTATCTCGCTTTGGTTTTTCTTCTTTGTTTGTAGCCATAATATGAATCTAATTATATCAAAAAATAGAAGATAATGCCTATTGACAGACCTTCGAGCTGTGATATGGTTTAGATATCTGCTAACAAAAACAACGGCTAATCAAGAAATTGAAAGGTCAGTGCAGATCTGTTCTTTCTCAACTAAAATACACTATGAAATATCTTGAACTATCTTTTATGCAAGACTTTCTCGATGTCGTTAACGCATCAGGAGTTTCAGTTAAACCCGAACACACCGCTCAACATTCACACCAAGGAGTATTGGATGAAATTAAATTCCTTAAATCAAAACAAGGTTTTGTTTGGTTAGGAGGAAATAATGCAGGTGGTGCATTCTTGAAGCGAAAAGACAGGCAAATAGAGCTGATAAGTCAAGACGTTGTTAAAGTACCTGAGCACGTAGCCTATGCAGTAAGGCACTTTATGGATTTTGAGATTCTACAAACAGCCTTTGGATGTGCTGGCAAGAAAAAATTTACATTGTTAAGAGAACACACTGTAAATATGGACGCTTTAAAGGCTGAAATTTATCAACATGAAAATGGGGCACACATCCAGATCGTTTGTCGAAAAGAACAAATTTTTCCTATTGATTTTGAGTAATACTTTTTTATCAATACCCACATCACAATTTCGTGAAGAGGGTATTTTTTATATCTAATCATTATGCACAAAAGTGACGGTTGTCACTTTTGTGCATAATAATTTTACATTTTTAATTTTAAATTTTAAATTACCTCACTGTCCACCCTTCTTTTGCATTCATTTCTTCAGTGATCTTATTCATAATCTCATTTATTTCATTTTCTTCTAGGGTTTTATTCATCGACTGAAGAACTAAACGGTATGCATATGAAGTCTTTCCATCTTTTGAAAAGACATCAAAAAGTGAAACTCTCTTTAGCAATTCTCCAGAATATTTTTTTATGATTTCTTCAATTTCATTCTCATTCCCTTCCCCCTCTGTCCAAACTGCAATATCTCGCACTGAAAATGGATACTGTGAAATCGCTGAATATTTTTTTATATCTCGATCCACAAATTTTGGCATAACTAAATCGTCTGATGAGAGCTCGATAAGTTTTTCTAGGTCAACTTCTAATACACCGTTTTTTATTTCTGTAATGATTTTAGTTTTTTCAACACCCAACACCTCACATACCCTCTCAAGAGTCTTTAAAATGTCTTCATCAGGAGACTCTCCTTTTATTTTTTTTGAAAAGGCAACAGCTAAAGCCAGACTCAAACCTTCTCCTGCTTTTTTAAATACGGCACCCATTTCAAATATTTTTATTTTTGAAAGTCCGAGCAAATCTGCATAACGTAAATTTTGCACTAAAGCTTCAGACAATTGATCGGAAAGTGTGTTACGCAAAAATGATTTATCCGAAGCTAAAGCATTCAAAACTTCCAAATCACCCTTCGGCTGGAAAGTATAAGTGAGAATTTCAGAAAAACCAGAAGCAACTAAATGCTCACGAATTACCGACTCAACTATCAATCTTTTATTTTCTCTTTGTTTATTAAATAATTCTGGCCTTTTTGATACTATGTGTTCATAGCCATAAATCCTTCCAATTTCCTCAATTAAATCTTCTTTTATACGAATATCAAATCTGTCAGAAGGGACAGAAATAATATAAACTCCGTCAACAACATCATACTGAAAATTAAATTTCTTTAAAATTGTGACAATATTCTCGTGGGTTATATTCACACCAAGAAGTTGTTCTATTTCTTTTTGACTGACCCCAACTTTATATTCTGGAAACTTTTTTGGATATATATCTTTTACCCCCTCAAGCTCTCCTCCAGCAATTTGCAACATTAAATCAACACACATCTCTAAACCATCCCAAGCATAATCTGGTGTAATTTCATTTTCAAATCGTTTTGAACTTTCATTACGCAGATTATATAGGCTAGAAAATTTACGTGTTATGGCCGGATCAAAATTCGCAGCTTCTATAATTATATTTTTTGTATCTTTACTTATCGCAGTCTTTATGCCGCCTTTTATACCAGCAAGCACAAGTGGCCCTGAATCATCTGCAATAACGCACTCTCCTTGTCCTAATTCAATAACACGCCCTTTCTTATCTTCCACCCCTGTAGCATCTAGAAGACTTAAAACCTCCCCTTCCTTGCCTGCACGAGCTGTAATACCTCCCATTAGCTTATCCATATCGAAAGCGTGAAGCGGTTGACCAAGACCATACATTACATAATTTGTTATATCAACAATATTATTAATGGATTTCTGACCAATTGCCTCAATTCTTTCTGAGAGCCATTTTGGCGACTCATCTATTTTTATGTTTTTTATATAAGCACCACAATATCGCCGACAAAGTTTTCCATCTTCAATTTCAATATTAAGTTTCTCTGAAACTGGAAATTCTCTCTTAGGAACAATATCTTTAAACGTCAAGCCGAATATTGCACAAATTTCCTTAGCAATCCCTCTATGTGAAAGTGCATAATGATTTCTGTCTGGCAATATTTTAATATCAAAAACTTCATCCTCACCAACTTTTTCAAAACTCTCAATTTCAAATGCGTGCATAATAATACCGTCCACAAGTATATCTGTCTCGGGTAATTTTTCTTCTATGAAATCTTGTATCCATTTTTTTGAAATCAACATAGCTAGAATTGGTTAAATATTCTCAAGTCTGGTTGGTAAAGCATTCGAACATCAGGAATCCCATATTTAATCATTGCAAATCTATCAAGTCCAAGTCCGAAGGCAAATCCTCTATATTCATTTGGATCTATTCCCACACCAGAAAGTACTTTCGGGTGAACCATTCCAGCCCCCATCACTTCCATCCATTTTCCCTTTGTAAAAACATCTACTTCAACCCCTGGTTCAACGAAAGGAAAATAACTTGGACGAAAACGTACTTGAACATTTTCACCAAAAAACTTTTCAAAAAAATATTCCAATAATCCTTTTAAATCTTTCATAGTAATATCTACACCGACACAAAGTCCCTCAAGTTGAAAAAAGTTTGCTTCGTGTGTTGCGTCGGTAGCTTCATTTCTAAATACCCTGCCAGGCATAATAACCTTAAGAGGAGGTTTATTATTTTCCATATACCTTATCTGTACCGGACTAGTATGTGTTCGCATAAGTAATTTGTCAGGAGTTATACTTTTTGGATCAGCTTTTAACCAAAAAGTATCCTGCATATCGCGTGAAGAATGATCTGCGGGAACATTCAAGGCGTCAAAGTTGTAATATTCTGTTTCAAGTTCTGGCCCAAAAGCGATATCGTACCCAATAGATTTAAAAATCTCATGTATTTCTCGAATCATTTGTGATATTGGATGAATATGTCCTACAGTTTTTTCTAAATTATTATTTTGCATATATTAAGCTTAACTTAATAAGTTTTTTACCATCTTTTACTGCAATCGTCTCATTATCAATAACCCTAAAATCTAAAGCTTCTTGATTTGGAGATTGATATAATTCAACAATATTTTGAGGTAATCTTTTATCAAGTTCCACAACTACAATTTTTGAACCAACCACAGCTATAACCAAATCATTCCTGCTTGGATAAAAATTAAAAGTACCGATATTCGAAGCGGAATACACCACAAAACTTTTAAGACACTCATCTTTATCTTGAATACAGAAATAGAAAGGCGTATCTGATGATGAACCTCCCCACGTGGCTTGTAATTCATTCCCAACCTTTTCAATTAATAATTTTTTATTTTCAATGCTTGGATTAGTGGTGGTAGCTTTTACTTGAACAGTCAACTTTGTGGTACTTGCAGTTATTTTATTTACCAATGAAACTTTGGTACTTGTTGCAAAAAGGGCAATCAGGTTTTTATATTCTGAATTTGAAATAAGTGTAGTTGATGCTGTGATAGATTTTGGTACCATAGCAGGTACAGATATGGCAGAAATTTGTTTTGGAATCAAAAAAGGATAAGCTTCTGCGACTCTCTCCTCTCTAACGTCAATATTTTTCTTCCAATCAATGTAGCCATCCTTAACTATTTTAATAGCATAAATATCTGGGCGTAAATCTTTTACCAAAAGCCCATGTTGAAAAACACTTGTTGAATCATCAAGTTTTTCATTTACATAAAGCTGGGCTCCAGTTTCGCTTGAATATACATATACCCCACCAGTCTTCAGAAGAGAGAAGTTTTTAGTCCAATTATAACCAAAAGAATATAGTAGGATAAATGGCGCAACAGCAAGAAAAACAAGTACAAAAAAGATAAAATATACAAAACGTGTACGCGAAGATTTTGGGGTCATATTAGTACTATATTAGCACAACAGTCCCCGTCTGTCATTCCCGTAAAAACGGGAATCCACGGGATAAAATCCGAAATTCGAAGCACGAAATCCGAAACAAATACAAAATTCTAAAAAATAAATTCGAAACGGAATTCGATGAATTTGTTTATTATTTTGATATTTGAATTTAGGATTTGTTTCGGATTTCGAATTTCGTGCTTCGAATTTACAAAATAGATACTATTTTATGGACTCCGAACGATGCTTTGG
>CAIZIN010000072.1 GCA_903933085.1 uncultured bacterium | reverse complement strand
TTAGAAATCCAAATGATTTAAAGAAGAAGATTAGAATTTGGAATGACTATTACAACAACCTTGAGCATTGTGGTTTAAATGGAAAAACTCCGAATGAAATGTTAGACTCAATTCAAGTGCCAAATGTCTGTACCTAAAACATTCTCAGTATTTACAATGTGTTTAAATTGGGTAATATACTGAACAGGTGAGTAACAACAGGCGGTGATATTTTTCAGGTGACTGAAAAATACAGGTTCGATCCCTGAAAACTGGACTGATAAGAGTTTTTTAATGCATAGAATAGGATGAGAGACTTTGAAGCTTTCTTTTTGGAGTAAGTGGAGTCGTCAGTGTAATATCACCCATTGAAAAATAAATTGAGGTTTGTCACCTAGAGCTTTCGTTTATGCGGTAGCTCTTTTTTATATCATAATGAAAAAGTTTTAAATAAATTCTCTGGCTTTCCAATCTACATAATCTGAAATAATGATTATGTAGTTTTTTTATGAAATATTTTCCCAGCGTTAACAGCCCAAAGTGCGATTAATGAAAATATTCCTGCGGCAATAAATGAGTAGTGAATATTTATTGAAAAAAGTAAACCTCCAATAAATGGACCTAAGATCATTGCGAGAGATGCAAAAGCATTCATTGTTCCTAGGTTTTCACCTCGTTTTACGGCATCTAATCCTGAAACCAAGCCAGTCATTATTGTGCGCCCTAAAGATTGCCCAAATGTTGTAAGGATTACACCAATACCGAGCATAATACCCCAAGGTGTGCTTGTAAAAAGAAAACCAACACCAAGAGCTACAAGCATCCAGTTTAGTAATGTGTTTCTTTGAAAACGAGCAAGCCAAAACTTTTTTAAAAGGAAGAGTTGGTTAATTAAAATAAGAACGCCAACTCCGGTGAAAAGTAATCCTGAGCCAAGTTCGTTAATTCCAAAAACTCTATTTAAATAAAGAGCAAAGACAGATTGTTGTATTGATATTGCTGTGTTAAATAAAAACCAAGCAAACATAATTGGCAATATGACGGGATGTGTAAAAGCCTTGAAAATCGGAGAGAGGGGATTCATACTCATTTTTTCTTTTGTGCGTTTATGATGTGTTTCTGGAAGAAAAAAGAAAGCAAGGATTGCATTTACAAAAGCCAAAGCTCCGACAATATAAAATGGAAGCGTATGATTCACCGCTCCCAAAACTCCTCCAACAAGAGGGCCGATGATAAGTCCAATACCGAACATGGCACCTATAAGTCCAAGATTTGAAGTTCGATCTTTTTCGTCCGTCGAAATATCCGAAAGGTAACTTTGTGCTGTTGTGATATTTCCTGCGGCAAGGCCGTCAATAATCCGACCGGTGAAAAGAAAAATAATATTTTGAGCTCCTGCAAAAATAAACCAGCCAATCGAACTGCTGATAATACTTACGATAAGAATAGGACGTCGGCCGATTCTATCGGAAAGGGCTCCAAGAATAGGTGCGCTAATAAATGCACACAGAGCGTAGGTGGCAAAAAGTGCTGTAACCATAAAGTCAGATGTGCCAAATGATTTCACAAAAAAAGGAAGTACAGGAATGACAATACCTATACCGAGAATATCGATAAAGACAGTGAAAAGTATTAAGGATTTTGTTTTGGACATTGGGTGATTATACACTATTTTTAAATTGTATTTGTTTTAACCTAATTATGATGTTGTGGAAAGTTGGACTATTATTTTTGTGAGGATTGTATAGAATGTCTTTAATGATAGGTAAAGACAAAATTGAAGATTCGTGGAAGGAGGTTTTATTTGAGGAATTTGAAAAGCCTTACTTTAATAAGCTTGCAAAATTCGTAGAGGGTGAATATTTAAAGAATAGAGTCTATCCACACCCTGAGAATATTTTTCGTGCATTTTCTTTATGTCCATTTAATGATGTAAAAGTTGTAATAATAGGTCAAGATCCATATCATGGAGAGAGGCAGGCTAATGGGCTTTGTTTTTCGGTATCTGAAAATATTTCTATACCACCCTCGTTGAGAAATATTTATAAAGAAATTGGGTTAAAACAATTTTATATTGAAAATCGTTCGCCTGAAAAAATTAAAAAACAAATTTTCCTAAATGGAGATTTATCTAGATGGGCAAAGCAGGGTGTATTACTCCTGAATTCAATTCTCACTGTGCGAGCAGGAGAGCCGGGCTCACATCAGAAAAAAGGCTGGGAAGAATTTACTGATGTTGTCGTCAGAAAGCTTTCAGATGAAAAAGAACATATTGTTTTTATTCTCTGGGGAAACTACGCCAAGAAGAAAGGTGAAATTATTGATCGTAAAAAACATCTAGTTTTGGAATCCTCACACCCTTCACCTTTTTCTGCGCATAAAGGTTTTTTCGGGTGTAAACATTTTAGTAAAACCAATACATATTTAAAAAAATGGGGGAAGGGAGAGATAGGTTTTAATTAAAAATATAATACTAAGAAAGATAAAATAATATAACCTACTGTTTATGAGTGATGACCATCAATTATAGAATATATTGCATTAATGAGAATAAGGTGGTATAAATTTGATAGACAAAGAAGTCTAAAAGTTCAGACTTTTTTGAGTTCTAAAACAACAAACCGAAAATGTATATGAAAATGATTTTGAAGAGGTTGGTAAATACTCTAGTCACTATTCCTATTCCGTTTTGTTTTTTCTTTTTCTGTGCTTTTGTTTTTTATTTAGTCAATCAATATTTATTTGAATTGGATGCATCTGAAATTGGAGGTCTTGTGAAATTTATCAAGGTTTCCGTTGGGGTTTTGGTTGCTGCTCTGGCTGCTTTTGGAATGATAGGATGTGTTGTTTTGTTTTTTACTCTTATCGTTACTGGTGATGGAATCATTTGGCGAAAAGTAAAAAAATATAATTATTTATTAAACAAAGAAGGTGAGGTTGTACATATATTTGATAAGTCAGAGTTGATTTGGAGGTATCACGAGATGTTCTCCGAGAATGAACTTCGCGAAAGCCAAGTTTTGAAATGACCCCTACGTAAGTGGGGTTTTTATTTTGGTGGTGGAAAGAAGTTGGTGAAAGGTTCCGAATTGAAGTCTAGTTTTCAAAAACTTCTTTAATTATTTCTCTGGCCCATGAGCCAAATAAAATTACACCCAGTACGTCATGTCCGGTTTTTAACTTTTCAATAAATCGTGTTGCATTTTCGTTCATTGCGGAGGGTAGGAGATTTGGCTAGGAATAATTTTTGTTTCGTCAAACCAAAATTTTCACAGCCCTGGCTCGTCTGTTTTTTCTACTGAAAAAACATGACTGTGCCTTTCAAATCTCCACACAAACAAAACTCTTTGCTTGCTTACCCTCCGCAGTTTTTCACTGCGTTTCAAAACTGCGGAGGGTAGGAGATTTGAACTCCTGAAGGACTTACGCCCTTACCACCTTTCCAAGGTGGCGCACTAGGTCACAAATATTTTTCTGCTGAAAAATTTCGCGACCCAGACTCAGTCATCTTCATTCCTTCCGTCTTTGATTTGTTCCAAGTGTTCACAAATCAACACCATGCGAACCCTGCTTACTTAATGCGGAGGAGACGAGATTCGAACTCGTGGTGGAATTTCTCCCACGCCACCTTTCCAAGGTGGTACTTTAAACCGCTCAGCCACTCCTCCTTATTTGTTTTATATTTTGAATTTTGATATTTGAAATACAAAATGCTAGATCCCCGGAGTACCGAGGACGACACAAAATATAGTCGTGAGTACACTTATTATTTTGGGTCGATTTGTTTTGAATTTCGTGCTTCGTGCTTCGAATTTAAATTCAGACATGGATTCTCACTTTCATAAGAATGACAGAAAAATCATAACTCTTAACTCTACTTGAACCTATGCTATAATATATCTACTTGAAGACTAATTCAACTAAAAAAATTCTTTTAGCATTTATTAAGGCGATTGTCATTATTGTCGGAGCTTTGTTTATAACATGGGTATTTTTCTCTGTTCGGTCTTACTTGTCCTATTCTTCCTATGAAAAAGAAAAAATTCTCATAAAAAGCTCTGTATTTCTTGGTTATGTGGCAGATACAGAAGAAAAAAGAATTAAGGGTTTGAGTGGTAAAGCTTTTTTACCTTCAAATACATCGATGATTTTTGAATTTGATACTCCTGATACATATGGAATATGGATGAAAGATATGCTTTTTCCAATCGATATTATTTGGCTAGATAAAAATAAAATGATAGTGAATTTAATTTCAAATGCAGATCCTGAATCATATCCGCATGTTTATTATCCACCCAAAGATTCTTTGTATGTCCTTGAAACGCGAGCTGGACTCATTAAAGATAAGGGCTTGAAACTCGGGGATGAAATTTTATTCAATCAAAAATAGCCATAAGTTTACTTGAAGTTTCTAGAATTATTTGCTCATTGAGATATCTTTTAAGACTGATGTCTTTACAGGCGTCAATGAATGTTTTTTGACCACTTATCCACTTTTAATATTCTATCTATTGGGAGTACAATGGGTAGACAAAGTTTAAATGTTTTAATTTAGTAGTTGTTAATTACATAAGCATGGCAGAAAAGAAAAAAAAGAAGATTGAAAAATCACCAGTTGACATTACCCACATTCAAAAGAGAAGTGGGTCAATTGTTCCATTTGAAGTTGGTAAGTTGGTGAACGCCATAAATAAGGCGATGATTGCATCCGGAGAAGGTTCTCCAAAAGAAGCGCAACTAGTTGCAGCCAAAGTAGAGGCGGAGCTTATTCGCACAAAGCGAAAGCATAAAAACTTCATCCCTACAGTTGAAGGTATCCAAGACGATATCGAAAGGGAGCTTATTTTAAGCGAATATGTAAAAACAGCTAAAAATTTCATCATTTATCGAGAAGAAAGATCAAAACTTCGCGCAAAAGGTGTTCAAGTACCTGAAAGAGTAAAGGAACTTGCAGCGGAAAGTAAAAAAGCTTTTAAGAACTCACTTGGTGAATTTATATACTACCGTACATATTCTCGTTGGATAGAGGAAGAGGGCCGCCGAGAGACTTGGACAGAGACTGTGGATCGATACATGAATTTTATGAAAGAGAATCTTGGTGCAAAGCTAAAAGATGCTGAATATAAAGAGGTTCGAGATGCTATTTTCTTTCATGAAGCAATGCCTTCAATGAGACTTTTGCAATTTGCTGGCCCTGCTGCTCGTCGTAATCATGCATGTGCTTACAACTGTTCGTTTTCAGCTCCTCAATCGTTCCAGGATTTTGCTGAAATAATGTTTCTTTCAATGTCTGGGTGTGGTGTTGGTTTTTCTGCAGAGAGTTACAGTGCTCAATCTTTGCCACAAATAAAATACCAAACAGGAAAGAAGATAAAGTATGTTGTGGAAGATAGTCGTGAGGGATGGTCAGATTCATTTAGTTTTACAATGAAAAATTGGTTTGAGGGTAATGATGTGGAAATTGATTATTCAAAACTTCGCCCAGCTGGTGCTCGCTTGAAGACAACTGGTGGTAAAAGTTCTGGTCCTGATCCATTGCGACAAATTCATGATTTCACAAGAAATAAGATTATGGCGCGACAAGGAGGTCACCTTACAAACCTAGACGTACATGACATTGTTTGTCAGATAGGTATGGGTGTGGTTTCTGGTGGAGTACGACGTACGGCTCTTATCTCAATTTCAGATCTTTACGATTCAGACATTCGAGATGCAAAGAAAGGTCAGTTCTGGATGAGTGAGCCTCAGCGATCCCTATCAAATAACTCAGCTGTATATTTAAACAAACCGTCAAATGAAGAATTTTTGAAGGAATGGCTTGCGCTTGTGCAAAGTCGTTCAGGTGAGCGAGGTATTTTCAACCGAGGTGGTTTGAAAAAAACATTTCCAGAAAGTCGAGCAAAACTTTCAGCTGATTGGTGGGATAAGTTCGGAACAAATCCTTGTGGAGAAATTATTCTTCGACCAAAGCAATTCTGTAATCTTACAGAGGTTGTGGCAAGAAACGCAGATAAAGAAGCCGATCTTATGAGAAAAATTCGTGTAGCAACGATCATTGGAACTTACCAAGCATCATTTACAAATTTTGTTTACCTTTCTCCTGAATGGAAAAAGAACTGTGAGGAAGAAGCTTTGCTAGGTGTTTCTATTACAGGTATGTGGGACTGCCCAGTGGTACGAAAGCCAGAGGTTCTTCGAAGACTTCGAGAAGAAACAGTGAAAGTAAACAAGGTTTATGCAAAGCGGTTTGGTATCAACACTTCCGCTGCTATCACAACAGTGAAGCCTTCAGGAAATCTTTCTCAGACCGTGGACTGTTCAAGTGGTATGCATGCTCGACACTCACAATATTATATTCGCCGAGTTCGAATTTCTGCAACAGACGCACTTTTCAAAATGTTGAAGGATCAAGGAGTTCCTTATCACCCAGAAGTGGGACAGACAGAAGACAATGCAACAACTTACGTTATGGACTTCCCAGTGAAGGCTCCAAAGGGATCTATCTTCAAAGATGATATGAGTGCTATGGATCAGCTTGTGTTCTGGAAAAATGTAAAAGAAAATTATACACATCATAATCCGTCTGTCACAATTTCAGTGGGGGATGATGAATGGATTGAGGTTGCCAACTGGCTATATCAAAATTGGGATTTGATTGGAGGACTTTCATTTCTACCAAGAGATAACCATGTTTATCAACTTGCACCATATGAAACTATTGATGAGAAGAAATACAATGAGCTTACAAAACGATATGAGGACATCGATTTCTCAAAGATTGTAATTTACGAGAAGGTGGATACGACCGATGTTAAGAAAGAGTTAGCTTGCGCAAGTGGAGTTTGCTCGATAGACGATATAGTAGTTGTAGAAAGTAAGTAGTGAGTAGTGAGTAGAAAATACAAAATTCAAAAATGCGGGGCGTCCGAAGGACGCCCCGCATTTTGCATTTATTTGAAATTTTTTGTCATTCTCGTGAAGACGAGAATCCATGCTTGTATTTTTTTCATCACTAGACTTCCTTTTTAAAATATGTTTAAATCCAGACAGAACAGAAACCACAAACCAACAGAAATCCAATGAAAGTGTTAATTCTAGATAGAGCTTTGAGTCCTTATACGTCGGATGACGAATTAAGAAGATTATCGTGTTCAAAAAATATCCTAATTTCTGTTTCACCGGAAGGGGATATTAGAAGGTCTATGATAGGCTCGACTGAGGAGCATCAGAACTGGGATTTTCTATTATACGTTTGTCAATCAGACACTCCTTTGAAAATAGTATATCAAGCCATTGCGACCTTACTGGAAGGAGAAAACCTTAGCTTAAGAGTCTTTTTCCATCACGGTGGAGGTAGAGTTGATGATAAGGGTTTGATTTATAACGATGGGTTCAACTTCAACACTTGGGAGAATTTGGCGAATGGAGAGCTGGATTGGGCAAAAAACACCACTCATAAACCAAGTTTGGAAGTTGCTAAGCATCTCGACAGGCTTGAATCAATAGGGGTGCCAATTTCTCGAAATGGACGTTGTGGTCATAAGTGGCCAGATGAGGTTCTGAAAGTTCAGCTGAAAATTCTCGAGTCAGACACTCGGTGTGATTGGTTTTATCTCAAGGAAAGACTATCACAGGCTTGGTATGAAGCATATAAGCATTTTGATCCATAATATTCAAACTCATTCCACTCGGGCGCTATGTGCTTCGGGTGGTTTTTTCTTTTCTTTGCTTTACCTTTGTTTCGAAATATGTTTAAATCCAGACAGAACAGAAACTACAAACCAAGTCAGATTATGCCAATTCAAGCAAAGATTGTTAAAAAAGAGTTGCCAGTTTTGAGCTTCGAAGATTTTCTTCGTGAGCACAAGATTGACCTTTCTATCGAGATATGGGGAGATTGTACAAAGGACCGGCGCTATAGAGTCAATACTAAGCCCTATGTTTGTATTGAAGCAAATGGAGGAGGAGCTAATTATGGAGCCTCCGGAATTGGTCCTTTTGCCGACATGGCTCTTCGTGACTTCATTGGGAGTATTCAGGGAAAACGTCTCACCTTGGATGCGGGCAGGACATATTTCACTTGTGAAGAGTTCGAATGGGATGGAATCCTGCGTGAACAAGTTCAGATCAATAATAATGAATAACAATGTTTTTTAACCACTCTTTCGAGGGTGGTTTTTTCTTTGCTTGATTTTTATGCTAAATCGTGCTATAATTAAGGGTAGCCATGTTAGGTAATCGCTCTGCGAAAGCAGGGAGGAAAGTCCGAACACGAATGCGTGCTTCGCACGGTTGTATATGTTGAAGGTGTTGTAATGTTCTAAATGAAAAATTCAATTAGAACATCTTGAACAATTAGAACATCTATAACCGCGCGAAGCGCGTAAATGGTAGCGGGTAACCCCCGTCGCGTCCACTGAATGAGTGGCGAGAGGTGCGAGCAGTGACGCCCGAGCTGAAAAGCAAAGGCTTCCTTCGGGAAGAATTTTATGGAAACATAAAAGTGAAACGGCTAAATCCTTACTAGCGTGCAAGGCCGTGTCTCGACTGTTTACAGTCGAGAAGTGCCGCTCGAGGGTGGTAGTAATATCACTCCCAGATAAATGATTGCCTTCGTTATTTATAACGAAACAGAATTCGGCTTATCAACATGGTTCATTCATATGACAACAGCCCACACAATTTATTGTGTGGGTTGTGTCGCATATAAAAGAATATTTCTATGAAAATAAAAAAATTAAGTAAGACAAACAACTACAAGCTCTGCTATAGCAGAGCTTGTAGTTGTTTGTAAATTTCTGAAAGTTTTTCCAAGGGGAGACTTTGGAAAAACTGTTTTGACAAACGTCTTTTCGAGAGTATTATCAAAAGAGATAGTTCAAACAAAGGGGAGTAAAATGTCAAAAATACCAAATAGAAGTATGAGTCGAGAAGAAAGAATTCGTCGAATCGTTGCGAAAGATCCTGCAAGACTCCAGAGAAAAATTATTTTGGTTCCATGGGAAAGAGGTTTGTCTTTCTGCGTTGCGTGGCAACTGATATGGGGTCATGATAGATCTCAATCTGACACATTCTCAGTTTCAGGTTAATTAATACGGTCTCATAATCCGCAACTTGCTTAGCTGGTCGTGGATTTTTTTTGACTCAATATCTCATTGTTTTGTATAACTTTATCCATGTTATGTGTTATATGTTATGTGTTATATAATGAATTTGCCTTATGATGCAAAGAATATTTTCATATTTAAATAAAGAGATAAAAGGCTTACACGAAGCTGCGTATTTTATTGGTGCGTTCACATTACTTTCACAAGTGCTTGGGCTCGTACGTGATAAACTTCTGGCTCACTATTTTGGTGCTAGTGCAATGCTTGATGTTTATTACGCGTCCTTCCGAATTCCTGATTTAATTTTCGTGACAGTCTCATCGCTTGTAGCTGTATCTGTACTTATTCCATTTTTAATTCGTGAAGAGAAAAAGGGTAGGGAAGAAATGCAGAAATTTATAAGCAGTATTTTTACAATATTCTTTTTTACAATTATCTTTGTAATAGGTTTTTTTGCACTTTTTGCACCATTCTTTTTGAAGATTTTAGTACCTGGAATTTTCAACGGAGAACATCAGGCGATTCTGGTTTTAATGACTCGGATCCTGCTTCTCTCGCCACTTCTTTTGGGTGTTTCAAACTTGCTTTCGAGTATCAATCAGGCAAGAAAGATTTTTATTGTGAGTGCTATATCTCCGCTTCTTTATAACTTCGCAATTATTCTTGGAATTATATTTTTGTATCCAATATATGGACTTCCTGGTTTGGTTGTCGGTGTGGTTCTTGGCTCTCTTTTGCATGTGGCTGTACAAGTACCATCTCTAGCCACTTGTAAGGTGAAGCTTTCATTTATAAAAAATGTTGAATGGAAATATATAAAAGAAGTAGTTAAGCTTTCGATTCCTCGTACTTTTACGCTTGCAGCAAATCAACTTTCAATGACAGCTATGTTCTACCTTGCTTCATTTATGGCAGTTGGTTCAATTTCGATTCTAACCCTTTCATTCAACTTACAGTCCGTACCACTTGCTATTATTGGGGTGAGTTACTCGCTCGCGGCTTTTCCTGTTCTTACAAGACTTCACTCCGAAGGAAAGAGGGGTGAATTTATAAGTCATATAATCACAGCAGGACGGCATATTATATTCTGGTCCATTCCCGTCACAGTTTTATTTGTCGTATTGCGAGCTCAAATTGTGAGAGTTATTTTTGGTTCAGGAAATTTTAATTGGGATAACACCAGGCTTACCGCTGCTTCGCTTGCACTTTTTGCTATTTCTGTGACGGCTCAAAGTTTAGTACTTCTTTTTGTTCGAGGTTTTTATTCTGCAGGAATGACGAAGAAACCGCTTTTGATAAATACTGTTTCTTCAATACTTGCTGTTGTGTTTGCTATACTTGGTTTTTATATTTTTAATGCTTTTCAATTAGTTAGAGACTTTTTTGAAATACTTTTGCGTGTGAGTGATATCCCAGGAACTTCTGTTCTTGTATTACCACTCGGCTTTACTTTAGCTTCTATTATAAATATGGTTTGGCTTTGGAGACTTTTCGAAAAGGATTTCAGGGGTTTTGGGAAGATTTTAAAACAAACTTTCTTTCAAAGCTTTGGTGCATCAGTGGTGATGGGTTATGTGGCTTATCTATGTTTAAATATTTTTACTTTGATTTTTGATCAATCAAAATTATGGGGAATATTCCTTCAGGGATTTTTCGCTGGAATAATCGGTATACTTGTTGCTGTCATTATTTTATATGCCTTGAAAAATGAAGAAGTCAAAGAAATTACCAAAACTTTGCAAGGTAAGATTTGGAAGGTAAAAACTGTGGTGCCGGAACAGATAGAACTTTAGGGTAGAATTACGAATTAGGAATTAAGAATATAAAATGTAAAATTGGAATTCAGGTTAGAATTTTTAAGTTTTTATGCTATATTAGCTTCAAAATACAATATAGTAAGTTAACACCTTTTTGTCATCCTCGGGTAATCCCGGGGATCCAAGTTCGAATTTTCAGACTGGATTCCGGCCTTCGCCGGAATGACAGAAAGAAGGGCAAGTATTTCCCAACCAAATTAAATGAACAACATCAGAAATTTCAGTATCATAGCTCACATTGATCACGGTAAGTCTACGCTTGCGGATCGTATGTTGGAAATCACTCACACCGTTGAAGCACGAAAGATGCACGATCGGGTTCTTGATGATATGGAGCTAGAAAAGGAGAGGGGAATTACCATTAAAATGCGCCCTGTTCGGATGGATTATGAAAATCCAAAAGACAACAAAAAGTATGTTTTGAATCTAATCGACACACCAGGGCATATCGACTTTTACTATGAAGTGTCTCGTGCTCTAAAGGCTGTGGAAGGCTCTATTTTGCTTGTGGATGCGACTCAAGGTGTTCAAGCACAAACTCTCACCAATCTCTCAATGGCTCGTGAATCAGGGCTTGTTATTATTCCTGTTATTACAAAAATCGACTCGCCACTTTCTCGTGTAGATGAAGTTAAATATGAAATGATTAAGCTTCTCGATTGTCACGAAGAAGATATTATTTGTGTATCAGGAAGAACTGGTGAAGGCGTGGATACTCTTCTGCAAGAGGTAATCCGCCGAGTACCACCACCTAGCACAAAAGATATTGGTCCAAAAGATGTTCGCGCTCTAATTTTTGATTTTCAATATTCGACTCATACTGGTGTGATTGTCTTCGTCCGACTTTTTGATGGAAAAATTAAAAAAGGTGAACAACTTTTATTTAAAGTTGCGAATGAAAAATTTACCTCTTTAGAGATCGGAACATTTAATCCACAAGAAACTCCAAAAGATGAATTAACAGCAGGAGAAATTGGATATATTGTGACAGGTATTAAACGTCCGGGTATTGCATCTGTTGGAGATACTATTACCTCGGCTTCTCATCCACTTTCTGAACTCCACGGATATATGACACCAAAACCTGTTGTTTGGGCTTCTGTTTATACAGAGAGTCAAGATGATTTTAATGGACTTCGACAAGCCCTTGAAAGATTACGTCTTTCTGATTCGTCATATGCCTTCGAAGAAGAATCTTCAGGAAGTCTTGGGCGAGGTTTTCGTTGTGGATTTCTTGGAATGCTTCATCTAGAAATTATTACCGAAAGACTACGACGAGAATTTAATTTGGATTTGATAGTGACAACACCAAGTATTACTTACATTGTGACAAATAGGCAAGGGAAGAAAGAGACTATATATTCACCTTCAAAATTTCCTGATTATGGAGATGTGACAGATGTGGAAGAACCTTGGGTTCATATGACTATCATCACGCCTCCTACATATATTTCAGGAATCATGCAAATGCTTTTTGATCATGAAGCTGAAATTGGAAATTCTGAAAACTTTGGTGATGACAGAACTTCGATAGAAGCGATGATGCCTCTACGTGAACTTATGCGAAACTTTTTTGATGAATTGAAAAGTGTGACTTCCGGATACGCTTCACTTTCATATGAGATTGGTGAATTTAGAAAAGCTGATGTTTGCCGACTAGATATTTTAATAAATGGAGAGCCGATGATTGCTTTCACGAGAATTGTTTCAAAGCGTCGTGTGGAAGAGGATGGAAGAAAAACTGCCGAAAAATTGCAAAAGGTGATGCCTCAACAAATGATTATAGTAAAGATTCAAGCAAAAGCCCTTGGGAGAATTATTGCCTCTGAAACTCTTTCTGCTTTGAGGAAAGATGTGACCCAACATATGTATGGAGGAGACATTACTCGAAAGATGAAGCTCCGAGAAAAACAAAAGAAAGGAAAGAAAAAAATGCAAGAAATGGGAAATGTGAATATCACCCACGAGGTGTTTCTCAAAATGATGAAGAGTGATTAGGCTCTAGCAATTAGGCTCTATGTCACAAGGGTACTTCTTGTATTCCTAATTCGCTTCACTTATAAGGAAACAAAGTCGAGCTCTAGCTATGTTTCAGTTTGTCATTCCGGCGGAGGCCGGAATCCAGTCTGAAAATTGCATTAGTATATAAAAAAAGAGGAGCGCTTTTTTGAAGCGTCCTCTATGTGTGAGATGTTATGGAGTCCCATCACGCCATGGAACAGGAACGGGTTTTCCTTGCCTGTTCCATTCTTTCTGAATATGGCGAGCTTGTTTCATAAATTGTACGTGCATATCACTCTGGTAAAATATTACCGAGGTCACTACATCAGCTTCTGAACTTAAGAATTCGTCAGCTGTGTATTCATCTGCATATCCGCATCTTGTGCGAACATCGTAGTGAAAAATATAATAATATTTAAAACGAGAATGGTTGAGTCCGTCACTAACCCTTGCTGTGATATAACCGCCCAAGTTGGAGACCATGACGAATTCATCCTTATTCTTTTCGTCAACCCGGCCCACGAAATTGATAAGAAAATTGTTGAAATTTTCAATACCTGTTGGGGGTGGCAAATGCATTGTAAATGCTAAATGAAAACCCATTGTTCCAAAAATGGGAGTGTTGTGTTCAAGTTGTCGAAAACCAGGCCCATCGAGTATAAACAATAGTCGTGACATAACGTCTCTCTTTCTGTTTTTTTGTGTTGTTTAATGTACTTAGATCCACGTTTAAGGTACGTGATATGCCTCTAACTTTTTGGCCACTTGACTTCAAAGCGATCATCCATAACGGCGTGATTTTTTTACATTACGACCAAAGAAGTTATTTGTCAACAGCAAAACCCCTCTGAATTTTGGCTTTGTCAAAATTCAGAGGGGTTTATTTTTTCTTTTTTAATTTGAAACTATCTCCACAAAATAGGGAAATACAAGGCTATCATACTTATAATGATAAGTATTCCGACTACTGTAAAAATTCTTCGGATTCGCTTTTGGTTTTCTTTTTTGAATATCATAGTGTTTCTACTATACCATAAAACAGACTTGTGTATAATAGAGGTATGGAATTCTATGACAAACAGAAGATTCGTAAGTTTTGTTACTCAAAAGTAACAATTGCAATTCTTATGTTTTTTGTTGCTATGATGATTCCGGGTGTGTATGGTATTTATACAAAAGTGAGCGAGAGTTCTAGGGATAGAAAAGCTGCCGAGCATGAACTCGTAGATTTAGAAGCCCGTGAAAAAATGCTTGTAGAAAAAGTTGAAAGGGGGAATTCGGATAGAGGTCAAGAAGAACAAATTCGTGAAAAATTTAATCTTGCAAAAGAAGGGGAATCAGTTATTATTTTAGTTGAGAAGTCTATCCCAGCTTCAACGACAGTAAATGAGGCGAATGTGTTTAAGGCTATGTGGAATACGATAAAGAAGGCATTTTAGTGAAGGATTTAAGATTTATGATTTAGGATTCAAGAATAGTTAAAGAAAGCGGGATTAGTTTAGTGGTAGGACGCGACCTTCCCAAGGTTGAGTCAGGAGTTCGATTCTCCTATCCCGCACAATGACAAAAAAAATAATAAAATTTAAATTGTTCATACCTTTGATTTATTTGATTATTGGATTCATTAATTTTTTAGGATTTGATGATATGAATTTGCTTCTTGGGTTTTCAAGTCCTTTTATGTGGATAGCTGAACAGCATTGGTTTGTTGTCATTTTTACTCATCCTTCAAACATATTCTTTTTATCATTTTTAATTAGTTTGCTAATTTGGTTTTTTGTAGGGTGGATAATCGATTCACTTGTTCAAAAAAATAAGAAATAAGATAGATTATAAAATTTTACTACCAGTATATATTTATCAATAGTATTGTCTATAATACTATTGGCGTAAAGACTTTTTGTTAATTTTTTGCTAGTATAAGAATATGTTCAAAAAACTATTTTTTTCATTTTTACTAGCTTCGTTGGTGAATATACCCTTAATCACTTTTGCTGCTATGCCGGCAAATTTCACTATTTCAGCTTGGGTTCCATATTGGGCTAAAACAGCTGGTTCAAAGAGTGCTACAGATCATTTAAAATATTTTAATGAACTTCACCCTTTTTCATACGAGGTTCAGCCAGATGGAACAATCATTGACAGAATGAAGCTTGACCAGACTCCGTATAAAGAACTAATTCAAACTGCTAAAAAAAATAATGTAAAAATTATTCCAACATTTCTTTGGACTGGTCCAATAGCGATGAAAAATACTTTTTCTGATAACACAAAGACTCAGACTCATATCAATAAAATTATAGAATTAGCACAAAGCATCGGAGCTTCTGGTGTTGATATCGATTATGAAGGCAAGAGAATGGAAGACAAAGCTCTATATGCAAGTTTCTTCGAAAAACTTTCCAAAGCCTTACATACAAAAAATTTAACACTTTCTTGTACGATTCAAGCCACATCGACAGCGACACCTCCAGCAAGGTTGATAAAACTGAAAGCAACAGCTCCATGGTCAGATGATTTAGTTAAAATGAATAAATATTGTGACACTGTTCGTTTGATGGCTTACGACCAAATGCCGCAGACAACAACATCAATTTGGACCGAAGCGAAAGATAAAAAACCTTATGCGCCAAACTCGGATATTGCTTGGGTAAGAAAAGTTCTTGACTATAATTTGAAATTTATTGATAAAAATAAATTAATTCTAGGGATTCCTACGTATGGTTGGGATACTCAATATACAAAATTAAAAACTGGCGGCTATTCTTATGAGGTTATGAAAAGTGTACCATTTGCAGATGGAATGCAGGTTGCAAAAGATAATAATGTAAAGCCAATAAGAGATGCTTCTGGAGGCCTTAGTTTTACTTATGTAAAAAATGGAACAAATAGAGTAGTTTATCTCGCTGATGCAACATCTGTTCAGTATGCATATGAAGAAGCTAAAAGAAGAAAAATTAAAGGAGTGACGTTGTTTAAAATCGATGGCGCTGAAGATCAACAGATTTGGAACATATTAGGAAAATAATTATAACCCAGGTCAAGGTTTGCTTTTTTTAGCGAATGGTATAATTGAAGTTCAAATTAAAAGAAAAAACTCCTTTGTTGTCATTCCAGCGGAGGCTGGAATCCAGTCTGAGAAATTCAGAGCCTGGATCCCCGCATTCGCGAGGATGACGCTCTGGACTTATGTAATCATAATAACCATGAAAAAAGTAATCGTATATTCAACACCAACATGTCACTACTGTCATTTAGCAAAAGATTTTTTTACTGCAAAGGGAGTGGTTTTTGAAGATAAAGATGTAATGACAGATTTAGTTGCTCGTCAGGAGATGGTAACAAAAAGTGGCCAGATGGGCGTGCCTGTAATTGATATTGAAGGAAAAATAATTGTTGGGTTTGATGAGGAAGGAGTGGTGAAGGAGTTGGGGATTTAGGTTCTAGTAATTATGCCACAAGAGTACTTCTTGTATTCCTAATTCGCTTCACTCATAAGGAAACAAAGTCGAGCTCTAGGTTCTAGCTAAAAAAATCCCGAAGGGGATTTTTTTAATTGGTCATGCAGTTTTGTAAATATTTGATCGCTTTTTCTTTGGAGTCGATTGAGTTGATCTTAGATTTATATCCAAAGTATTGCCGGATAAGCTTCATTTCATCGGAATCAATTTCAGAGAAATTATTTATGGTAATTGAATCATCCACAGTTATCAATTTATGGTCTCCGTCATCTCTCGTGAGCATTCCTATAATTTCAACTAATACCGTATCCCCAGTGTCATATGATTTATTTGAAAATATTATTGCATCAACATTGTCTTTTTCTTGCTTATTTATTGTCTTGTCTATATAGCCGTAACAAACAGGCATCACTCCGTCATTTACAGGAATCTGATCTTTTATTGGTCCGAGATCAATAAATCCTGTGTTGTCATAGGACATGTGGATACGTCTATTTGATCCTTTGGGTATTTCTACCACAGCTAGATATTTCATATTTTCATAAATAATTTGTGCCTTTGGCCGGAATCGAACCGACATCAAACCCTTAGGACGGGCACGTTCTATCCATTGAACTACAAAGGCAAGTCTTTATAATGTAGCAGAAAAGGTTGTATTTGCCAAAGATAAAAAATAATTAATTTGATATAATACATACATGAAAAATTTTGGAGAAAATTCATATGAAAAAAAGATAAGAACTTTAGAAGAGGGGCTTGCAATTATCGACGCCGCGATTGAAAGATCTGAGGAGATTCATAAAACCTTAGATGAGAAAAATATCGAATGGAATGAAATATTAATAATTTTTGACGGTTTATTGGCTAAAGCAAAGGAATTAAATTCATCAAATATTGAACCAAAAACTGAAGAAGAATTGGACAGCTGTATCGCTATGATGGATAGGGTTAATGCAATTTATGCTAGATTCGGCTCTTTATCTTTAGAAATGGAATCCATTTCTAAAGATGTAGATAAATTACACGATGAAATGGGTTTACTTGAAAAAGAAGTTGAAAGGGTTGTATTTGCCAAAGAATGATTACTTGTGAAATTATATATACACAAAGAAAACGCTATAGCGTTTTCTTTGTGTATATATAAGGGAATGGATTTTGTATGGAAAAAATCCTTATTTTCTGATAAGGTAGTGTGTAATGAATCCAAAAATAATTATTACAGAACCTAATGCTGACTATGAACTCATAGATAGTGGCGACGGTGAAAAACTCGAACGCTTTGGCGAGGTGGTTTTACGTAGGCCAGATCCTCAGGCTTTATGGAAAAAAAATGATGAGTCCGTCTGGAAAGATGCCAATGGATATTTTATTCGTGAAGGAAGAGAGGGGAGATGGAATTTTACAAAAGATACTCCAGAAAAATGGACAATTAATTTTTCTGATTTAACTTTTAATATTCGTCCTTCCTCTTTTAAGCATACTGGGATATTTCCAGAACAGGCTCCAAACTGGGATTGGACAAGAGATTTAATCAAGAATTTAAAAAGTAAAATTAAAAAAGAGGGATCAGAGAATCAAAGAGAAATTACAGTGTTGAATCTTTTTGGATACACTGGTGGTGCATCTATTGCTTGTGCACAAGCTGGTGCAAAGGTATGTCATGTGGATGCTTCAAAATCTTCAATCTCTTTAGCGAAGGAAAATGCTGAATCATCTAAAATTCCAGAAACATCTATCCGTTGGATTCTTGATGATGCAAAAGCTTTTGTCCAAAAAGAAATTCGTAGAGGGAATAAATATGATGGAATAATTATGGATCCACCAGCTTTTGGCCGTGGGCCAGAAGGTGATGTGTGGCAAATCGAAGATGACTTTGTGAATTTTGTTGAAGAGTGTAAAAAACTTCTTAACGATAAACCGCTTTTCTTTTTAGTAAATGGATATGCTTCAGGATATTCACAACTTGCATACTATTACAGCGTAAAAGATTTGATAGGAAAATATGGTGGGGAAATTGAATCAGGAGAACTTACGATTCGAGAAACAAAAAGTGACAGACTTTTACCCTGCGGTATCTTTGCAAGGTGGCACAGGTAAGTCAAAAAGCAAAAGTCAGAAGTCAAAAGTTTAATTCAAAAGTAAAAAATTTTTACTTCTGACTTTTGCTTTTTGAATTATTTTTATGAATATAAAAAATCTAAATATTTTGTATGAAGACAATCATTTAATTGCGGTATTTAAACCTGCGGGGCTTTTGGTGCAGGCGGATGCTTCGGGGGCAATTTGTTTGATGGATATTGTCAAAGATTATTTGAAAGAAAAATATAATAAACCAGGTGATGTTTTTCTGGGATTGGTACATCGACTTGATAGACCTGTTGCTGGAATCGTTCTTTTTGCTAAAACATCTAAAGGTGCTTCAAGAGTAAGTGAACAGTTTCGTGAACATGAGGTGTCAAAAATATACACCGCGGTGTTAGAAGGGCAGTTAGACAAGGACTTCGATACTCTAGAAGTTTTTATAAAAAAAGATGAAAAATTAAGGAAAGCTTATGTATTTGATAAAATGGCTCAGGACACTCAAAAAGCCTCATTGTCCTATAAAGTCCTACATATGGAAAATAATAGAACCTGGGTCAAAATAGAGCTCCACACAGGCCGTTTTCATCAGATTAGAGCTACTTTTGCTCATATTGGTCACCCTATTTTAGGAGACTCTAAATATGGGGCTAAAGCAAAATATCAAGAAGGGAAGATTGCCCTTTGCGCTACAGAGTTTTCTTTTAGAACAGCAACAGAGCAAAAGGATATACATTTACAATTAGACCCTAAAGAAGTTTTAGAGGTTTAGGAATAAAAAGAGTGGGAGTGTTATAAATGTTATAGTGTTGTAGTTGTTCTAAATGAGAAATACAAAAAAACAAAACATTCGTTTGATCGAATGTTTTGTTTTGGCATTTTGAACACTAGAACATTTAGGACGCCTACAACAATTTAAGGGTCTTCCAATTTAAATAAATTCTGTTACAATATCCATTATGGACCTTGAGACAAGTCAATTACTTCGTAGGCTCACTGAGCTCACAGAGGAAAATAATAAGATTTTATTAAACGTGCAAAAGCATGCCAGATGGGAAACTTTTTTCACGACAGTAAAATGGATATTGTTTATTGCTTTGACTATTGGTTCATATTTCGCAGTACAGCCTTATATTGGGCAGGTTGTAGATACATACAGAACTATCAATTCGACTCAGGTTCAAAGTCAAAATTTGAATGGTTACTTGAAAAATGTTGAAAATTCTGTAAAGTATGGAGTACCCGCAGGAAGTTAGAAATTTAGAGTTCAAGTTAAGTATTGCTGAGGTAGTGAGATTGTGTGGGTACACAATCGCAAGGACGGAGCGAGCGAAGGCGAGTGAGTCGGGGTCGCGAAATTTTTCATCAGAAAAATATTTGTGACCAGTTGGACGCATATTTATTTAAAGATAGAGTTGTGTTATTGTTTCAAAATCAAATATTGCTGAGGTAGCTCAGTTGGTAGAGCATTCCCCTGAAGAGGGAAGGGTCACCGGTTCGACCCCGGTCCTCAGCACAAATAAAAAAACTCCCATTCAGGAGTTTTTTTATTTGTGCTGAGGAAGAAAGTGCTGGGTAGCACTTTCGTCCGGGGTGAGCTTGGGTACGGGGCCCCAAGCGCAAGGTCGGAGCGAGCGAAGGCGAGTGAGACGTGGTCAGGAAATTTTTTAGTAAAAAAATATTCTTGATCGAACGGCGGAGTATAATTTTCTCAGCAGAGAAAATTTCGAGCCGGTGCCTAGACCAGTTTTTTGCGACGGCAAAAAACTGAGTCGAAGGAGACA
>CAIZIN010000071.1 GCA_903933085.1 uncultured bacterium | reverse complement strand
CCTAAGGAAAATAAATACAAAAAAAAGCAATTAAGATTGACAAAAACAAAAAAAACGATAGTCTTAAAAATCAGAAACATAGTCAACTCACAAAGGAGAAAAAATGAATAGAATATTTGTGTTTATAGGAGAAAGCGGTTGTGGAAAAACAACTATCATAACTGAATTAGTAAAAAGGCACCCAAACATCTTTAAGAAAGTTGTAACCTGTACAAGTAGAAAAAAGAGAGCAAATGAGATTGAGGGACAAGATTATCATTTTCTTTCAACGGAACACTTCTTCAGTAATCCAGATCTTGTGCTAGTCAAAAATAGTGACCCAACTGCCTGCTACGGAACCAGACTAACTGACCTTAAATCTGAAACTCATCATCTACTAATAACCTCAAAGCTCACAGGTGTTTCTAAGCTTCGAGATCTTGGATTTTATAATCTTGTTGTTGTGAATATTTATATCAACAAGAAATTAAAAATTCAAAGAATGAGAAATCGTGGGGATTCATACCAAATGATCTACGATAGAATAAAATCTGATCAGCCGACAGTATTAGGACTAGAACTTAATGAAATTAGGGTGATATCAATAGATGCAAATCAAACAATTGATGAAGAAATAAGTGCTATCCTAGAGTGTGTTAATGGTTAATTACTATTAGCACACTTTTTTTATTTATTAGTTTTTCAAAAGACAGGTTTGCATTTTTAATATAATCAATAGCAATCTTTGGATTCTTACTATACGTATATATTCCCTGCAATAGGTTTGTATAAATACTGGCAACGTAATAATATTTAATTTCATCCTTAGAAAAATTGAACTTATTAAACAATTGTTTTAATAATATATTTTTATCAACAGGAAGGACAGTTCTCGGATCATCAATGAACTGGATTATATTATCAAATTTTGTACCTACTCTAAGGGTAGAAAAATCAATGAGGGTAACTTCGTTATAATTATTGAAAATAATATTTTCTGCAGATCTATCAGTAACAACAACTCTCTCTCTAATTATTTTTGCGTCATTTAGATAATCATTTAGAAAACCTAACGAACTATGCACGGTAAAATTTGGAATATTACTGGCTAAGATTGTTTTTACTTTCATTTCAAAGTCTATATATGCACCTAAATCCCTATCTGAAATAAAAGAATAGGGAGTAATTAGGTTATTTCGAATCACTAATTGGTGCTCGATAATTTTATCAATAACCAAATCCACCTGATTTAATGAAGGTTTAAATTTATCGACTGAATGACCCTGAATAAACTCCATTAAAATACACGGTGTGAATCTGTCGACCGATGATCTGAAACCAATAACTTTAGGAGAGTTTATATCAAATAAATTTAAAAGTTTTAAAATATCACGCTCATTTTTAAGACATGACTCTTTATCAGAGCCAAAACTGTGCTTTAAACAAAATTTACTAAGCTTATTATTTTCTTTGTCATAAAAATTCAATAAACAAACATGGCTATTACACCCAGATAATTCGTTTAAAATTTGAATATTATCAAGCGATACATTAAATGAATTAATATTAATTTTAAAGTAATCACATATTTCAATTTTAAAATCCTTTACCACACTAATAAAATAATAATCATCAACACAGCCTGGATTCTCATCAATAAATAATTTACTCATTTTTTAATAATTATTTGATATTTTCAAGCATATATCTCAAAACCTTACTAGCTATAACCACATCGCAATTTATTGTTTGTTTTATTGGATTCATTAGTGAAAAGTTTCTACCAAAATTTTCACTTGTTTCAATTAAAACAATCGTAGAATTCGGGTAAATTTTGCTTGCAATTTTTGCGTTCTTAAATGGAAAATTATTTTTCTTTTTGGAAATAAAAATACTTTTATGGTAAATCTTTTTTGTTAAATTTGTGAAGATTTCAAAATTACTGTTTTCTTCCGAAAACAGATCTTCGGAAATTAATATCAATTTAGGTTGTCTGATGTTGTAGAACTTATTGCCATCCAAGATATCAATTTCGACATCTTCATTCGATGAATGGCCATGCTTTCTGGACAAATAATTCTTCCAGAAAAAACGGACTGCTTCTCGAACATTTGTTAACCTTCCAGACAAATTAATTTCATTTGATCTTTCTTTACCCAAATACCACTCATTAGCATTAAAATCTGGGAAATTTAATCTGGACCATAATTCAATAAACTTTGAAAAAGTAATATATCCTTTAAGTCTAGGATATTTCTCTATATTCCAACCTTCAAGGTACCTAACACATTCAGTTAATGTTTTAGGTGTACCAAAGTATTCTATTTTATTTTTATTCAAAAAACAGACTAATTCATCTTCAAGATATATCTCTATACAAGACACTCTACCAAATTTACTAAATATTTTCTTATTGAATATATCAAGTTTTTTATTTTCAACGATCCCATGAAAATTTAAATAATTATAATAAGTAGCAATAGACAGTGCATGCTTTCCCTTATTTAAATACCAAGTTTTAGGCATCTCTAGACCTATTGATTTGTCATCAAAATAACAAAGATCTAAAGATTCTGGAGTATAACCATTCTCTTTAAAAAATTTTTCAAAAACTTTAAAATTAGTATCTCCAAAAGTCAGAATTTTTTTAGACTCCAAATATATCAAATTATTATTATAATCATCTAAATCATAATCACTTTCATCTACAACAATTTTTATTATTTTTTTATCAATTTTCTGAATTTTCATTATTTCAATAATTCGAGAGCTCTTCTAATTACAAGTCTTTTAAATTCTTTATTTTCTATATATGATTCAAAATCACCTGGTTCAATCCATGTAATTTTATTAATATTACCTGCAGGATCTTTCTCAAAATCACCCAGAGGGATTACATCACAGAGATATTGAAGTCTGTAATGACACACTTCTCCTGACGGATTTACAACTTTCTGATAGGCTATAGGTTTGATGTCAATAACATTACAATTTGTCTCTTCCACAATCTCTCTTTTCAGAGTTTCTTCAATGGTTTCACCGGATTCACGAGTTCCTCCTGGAATACTCCAAATATCCCATTCTGGATGATTTACTAATAGCATCTTACCTTTATACATACAAACAGCATGAGCCTTTAACTTTGATTGATCTGGGATGTCACTGAAGCTATCTGTATCAACATGGTGAATATCACACCGTTGTCCATCACACCCAACAGCCTCTTTGATGATAATCATATCTGTGTCTAAAAATTCTTTTTTATTCTTGATCATTTTTATAATTAAATTAAAATATTTTTCTATCTCTGGAGAAACTGATATCCTATTTTTATTTCGACAAATAATAGAATCCAAACTCACCTTATGTGTTTTCCACCCATACCCACCATCTAAATATATAGACAATATTGGCAAAAGTTTATCTACAGCATACACAAACCTGCTTTCATCATCCACCATAACTTCATATTTGTTTATACACTCATGTAAATCATCAAAATTTTTAAAATCCTCTTTAAGCTTAAGAATGGATGCTTTTTCTCTCATTTTTTTAGTATCCAGTCGCAACTTACATGAAGTATATAAAGGTGTATCCCCAGCAAGAACCTCAGGTAAATCATGTACTAATGCATATTTAAATATTTTCTCCATATTGTAAGAACAACCTTCTGTGATTGAAATATACCAACAAACCATTGCGAGTTGATAACTGTGTTCTGAATCGTTCTCATGTCTCAAACCATTTGAAATTGGGATATCTCGCTCAATGCTCCTAAATGCATTTGTTAATCCGGTAAAATTAAGCAATTTATTGATATCAATTAGTTTCATAATATGTTAGGGATAGTATGTATTGTATACACACTTACACACCTACACAACATTGCATTATACATAAATTAATGTTATTATAAGTACCTTAGGTATTAGCCTACTAAATATTTAATGCTATACTTATAAAAACTATGAAAGTCCATTTCGCCTGTTCTACATCAGAGCTAGAAACATACAAAAATAACTATCGGAAAATTTGTGAGCTTATCAGAGGGATGGGTCATATTATTATGCGAGATTGGCTTGAAGAGGCTATTAATTTAGTTGAAAGCAACACAATAGCATCACTAGACCGTGAAGATGTATACAACAAGGTTGTTGCGTCTATACTAGCCTCTGACGTACTCATAATTGAAGGGACAGTGGCAAGTTTTAGTCTCGGTCATCAAATAACCCTGGGACTTTCAAAAAATAAACCTACTTTGTTTCTTGTGTCAAAAAAGAAAACCTCAAAAAATAATAATAAATCTAAAAAAACTTTTCTCTCAGGACTAAACTCCCCTCTTTTAAAAGTTGTTGAATACGATGATTCCAATTTAGCCGACATACTCAATGATTTTTTAAATAATAACGGAGGTCAACCTGTTGTAAAATTTAATATTGTTTTAACGAGAGAAATAGAGAGTTACTTAAATTGGGTAAACTTTACATACAAAACAAATAGATCAGAGTTTATAAGAAATTTAATTCTTAAACATATGAGAGAAGATGATGAACAGTATAAAAAATATTTAGAAAACAATTAATATGACAACCAACTTATTTACATCTAAAACACTCGAAAAAGCTTGGCTTAAAGCCTTGCGTTTAATTATTTTTTCAAAAAATACAATTCTAGAGGACGAACCATTTATTGAAATGCGAAACCTTCATATTTCATACACCAATGCCTTTGAGATAGAATCAAAAAATTACATAAATTTCTTTGGTCAAAAATATTTTGAATATATAAATAAGGTATTTTCACCCGGTGGTGATACTGAAACTGGACGAAATTATTACGATTTGATATATAAGCAATCAGGCACAAATCAAATCAAGGCAGTGATTAAAGAGTTAAAAAGAGATCCGCTTTCTAGATCAGCGATAATAGTTTTAGCGACAGCAGAAAAAATTAAAAAACCTTGTATCACAGAAATAAATTTTTCAATAAGAAATAACTTTCTGAATATGAGTGTAATATTCAAAAGCAGTGATTTTGCAAAAAAATTCATTCCAGACATGACTGAATTATCAAAAATCCATAAATATATCTCATCTTCACTACATGTACCAAGAGGTGAAGTCGCGGCAACTATTTTTGTTGCTCAAGTATACTTACAAGATATTAAGTTAATCCAAAATCAGATAAATAAATTAAAGGCAACAAATTATTTCAAAACTGAAGAGGTGGCGGAAAATTGGGATAGAGAAGCTGAAGAATGGGACAAACATGTTCTTAACCCAAACCACTATGTAAATTTTGAGGATGGATATTCCCGTTTTTTGAAATTCATAGATACCGAAATACCAAAAATACAAAAAAAATCTATTGCTTTAGATTCAGGTTGTGGAACGGGGATTATTGCAGATAAATTAAATAAAAAAGGATACGACGTTATCGGAATTGATATTTCTCCTAGAATGCTCATGTGTGCACATAAAGGAAGTCACTTGAGAAAGTATATACATTCAAATAGCTTAGATATACCATACGAGGATGATTATTTTGATCTAATTTGTTCTCGTGGTGTCTTGATTTCACATGTCGGAAAGAAATATACAAATCTGTATATACAAGAACATAAACGAGTTCTAAAAAAAGGTAGCCTATTCATTTTTGATTTTATAACAAAATTTGAAAAAACTGAAAGTAAAAAAAGTAAAAAGAAGGCCTCAATGGACTTCAAAACAATATCTGATATCCTTATTAAAAACGGATTTGAGGTCTTGAGAAGATCTGGAACTGATATTAACAGAGTAAATGCAATTCTATGCAAAAAAGTATAAAAGAGATTCAGACAGAAATAGCGGTATTTGCCGATGAGCGTAAGTGGGCAGAAACATATCAGATTTATGGAATTCTCCTAAACATTATTGAAGAAACGGGTGAAGCATGGAATATAGTAAAACACCTCGAGAAAGATGAGGAACTTTTAAAAAAAGTAATTAGGGAAAATAAAGGTGAGATGGAAGATTTTATTGGTGATATTTCTTTTTTAGTATTTAAACTTGCCCACGTTCTTGATATAGATGTTGAAACGGCAATAAACGAAAGGCTGAAAGAATTTGAACAGCGTTTCCCTGCTGATTTTATGAAAGCTCATTCCTTTGCTGGGAATAGAAGAGTTGGAGGTGAGGATAAAAAATATAGCAACAATTAAGATACTATAAATACAAAAAATGGTGTAATCACAAATTACATCATTTTTTGTATTACGCTCCAAACCATTTTTATTACAATTAGAATAAATCCATTTCTTAAGCTCCAATAAAAACAGCTCAGAATTGTACTTGCGATAAAAGTTAGATAATCTTTCGTTCTTAATTTACCTTGAGTATTACCTCGTAAAAATGCAGTCGCAATAAATGAGTCTGTTTCGATAGAGAGAGCGATAAAAGCTAAGATATTATTCTTTCGAACTAATTTTACAATAAATTTAAAAAGATGTGCAGGGATCCAAAAAACAGTTCGAATAAAATGGTTTTTATGTTGATGTATTCTTTTTGCCCAAACATGTCCTTCTTCTTTTAAAATATCAAGACCATTAACACCAAGCCATTTTGCTTGATCGTTTTGATGTAAAATAAGGAAAATGAAATTGTTGATAACAGCAGCTATTATCATGATAACTGACCCTACTCCAAATCCAAACCATCCAATAACAAAAATCCAAAGTGGATTATCAAAAATCCAACTCCAAGTTGTGTATAACCCCCATCCAGTAGCCACATGAGCAATTCTTTTTATATCAGCCATATTTACAGGAATTGTAACATATATAAATATCCAATAACACAAAATAAACCGCGCCCTAGAATACTAGGATAACGCGGCTGGTTTAGTTAATGAATTGCTTTGTCAACTCCAAGCCACCTTTGAGGATAGCAAGGATGACACCGTTACGGAAACTCCAGTATAGACAGCTAAGAGCTGTGCTACCAAAAAATATTCCGTAGTCTTTCTGAGTCAGCTTCCCACCTACTTTTCCACGCAAGAATGCCGTTGTTATAAACGAATCCTGCTGGACAGATAGAGCGATGAAGGCTAAGACATTATTCTTTCTCACAGCCCATACGAGCAAACGGAAAAATAATACCGGAACCCAGAAAATTGTGCGAATAAAAAAATTATGATGACCTTGAACTTTTTGAGCCCATTTATCACCATGCTCTTTCAACGCAGTAAAACCATTGACACCAAGCCAGTCATTCCCCATCTTTTGATATGAAATCAATAGACAAAAATTAAGGACCATGGCACCAAGAGTCATTACGATAGAGCCAGTTCCAACACCCAACCAAGCAATAATGAAAATCCACAGAGGATTATCGAAAGTCCAGTTGAATGCCGAAAGCAGACTCCACCCAGTTGCAACTTGTGCAATTTTTTTAAAGATCTGTTTATTGGCCACTGTGGCCTCCTTTCTTTCTGTATAATTTCTATCAAACAAAGCCGAATTGCCTTGTTCTCACTCTTTATATTATAGCACGAAGAACATCACTTTGTCAATATGAGAAAGTGGTTCACAAAAATAGGCCTAACCTGTGGTATATTCCTCACGCATAGACTTATCCTAATTTCAATCTAATTACATAAATACTATATATTCAAAACTGTCTCAATTGCAATTTTATGTACGTATTTTTTTAATTCCTCTCTTTGGTTCTTTTCTAGATTATGACTTTCATCACCAGCGGTTTGTCCTTTTATAAGGTTATCGCCAACATGCATGAGCGAAGCACTTGGAACATTAAAATGTTTTGACACAGCAAAAACTGTAGCTGTTTCCATTTCAATACCGAAATAACCTTCTTTTGACCAAGATTGCACATCTTCATATGTTTCGCCAAGCATAGCATGACAACTAATAACTGGACCATTCCAAACCTTATAATTTCCACCGGTCTTTTCCATAAGTTTCTTTGACAGATTTTCATCCGCAAAATACTTATGCTCTTTATTTTCTCTATCATACATACTAGCTGAACTTTCCAACCCATATGTCCAAGTAGGGATAAGTAGTTCTAAGGAATTAATTTCTGGATAAAGTCCCCCACAACTCCCTATGTGAATATTTTGTTTAGATCCAAATAAGCATGCTAAATGCAAATACTCAGAAAGTATTGCACCGCCATAAGCAACAACAAACCAATATAGCTTATTATCAATTTTTAATTCTAAGATATTCGAAAGGAAACCTTCTAAATTTTTACTTTCATTTAAAATACCTAATTCCGTTAAAACCCCCAACACACTACTAAACCCCTCTTCATTGTTCCATGAGCCGTAAGAAATAAAGGCTTCAATTTTGTAATCTGCAGGTAAATTGAAATGTGCTCGATATTCATCGGCTGTGAATGATTTGTACATTTTTTATAGTCGAATTATAGGTTAATAGTGAACGGAGATATAAATATTTATTTAATTTATTCAGACTGGATTCCGGTCTTCACCGGAATGACAGATTCTGATGATACAGCAACAGAGCAAGCTTCATCACCTTCTATATTCTCTTCTGAGCAATTTGTGATTTCGCAATCGGCTTCATTTTCTTTACAAACTAAGGGCTTACAATCTGGATTTTCTGAATCACAAATTTCTATATTGAAAGCTTTTTTATTTATCTTTTTATAATATTCAATATCTGCTTCTGCAGGACAATCCATTCTTTCGCACGAAACATAAAAGCAAGATTCAATTTTTGGATCACAAGGAGCGTGCGCATAAATTATATAGTCATTTTTAATAATATATCTGTAGTACGTTGCACCGACTGAAATAATTAAAGCAATAACAAAAATCCACACTAATATTTTAGACTTTTTATCCATAACATATATTATACAGCCTAAGGAAATAAATACAAAAGAGCGAGTTTGGTTTTGCCAAACTCGCTCTTTTTTGTTTAGAATTTTATCTTATTCTTAATTCTTAATTCATAATTCTTAATTCCACCCTACATTCCTTCTTTTTTCAATTCCTCAATCAACTTTGCTGCGGATTTCGAAATCTTTTTCGGAAGTTCAATTTCAATATGGACCAATAGATCTCCTCGTCTTCGTCCGTCTGTTGGCACACCTCTTTCTTTCAAACGAAGAATTTCTCCAAAGTGAACCCCAGCCGGAATCTTCAAAGTTAATGAACCGTCAAGTGTCTCTATGAGCCTTTCTCCACCAAGCAAAGCCTCTGTGAGCCTTACAGGTAGCTTCATTACAAGGTTACTGCCTTCTTTTTGAATCTCTTTATGAGGTTTGACGTGAGCACGTATATACAAGTCTCCCGTAGTTCCATGAGGAGCAGTTTCTCCAGCACCAGAAAGCCGAACCATTTCTCCATTTTCAATACCAGATGGGATTTTAACTTTCAAACTATGCTCTTTACGAACCACAGTATGTCCATGACAAACCTTACATTTTTCTTTCGGAATCTTTCCTAAGCCGTTACAATCAGGGCAGGTTTTTTGTGTAGCAAAAGCACCAAAGATAGAATTTTTTGTTTCGCGAATAGTCCCATCTCCATGACATTTACCACAAGTTACAATTTCAGATTTTGGTTCACCTCCTGTGCCTTTACAATGTTCACATTGTGACATTGTATTTAGGTGGATATCCTTTTCAACTCCAAAAATAGATTCTTTGAATGTGAGTTCGATATCAATTGAGATATCGCTCCCTCGTGGAGTTCTTTCTCTTCTTCCACCTCCTCGGCCTCCACCAAAAAATTCACCGAAAATATCACCGAGATCAAATTCCTGGTTTCCTCCTTGTGAAAATCCAGAGAAGTCAAAACCACCAAAGCCTCCACCTTGTCCCCCACCAAAACCACTAGCATCAGCACTTCCAAAAGTATCGTACTGTTGTCGTTTTTTTTCATCGGAGAGTACACTGTATGCTTCACTCGCCTCCTTGAATTTTTTATCATCTCCTCCGGTTTTATCTGGATGATGCTCATGCGCCAATTTACGAAACGCTTTTTTAATTTCGTCTTGCGATGCGTTTTTTTGAACGCCTAATGTTTCATAGTAATTTTTTGATGACATGATTGCGTTTTCAGACTGGATTCCGGCCTTCGCCGGAATGACAGAAAATTCTTAATTCTTAATTCTTAATTCTTTCCGTCTTCCTTAGGTTCTTCCTTAAATTCTGCATCTCGCACAGTTTCATCTTTTGGTGCTTCGCCTTCAGTAGCTTGAGCAGGCTGTGCTTCTGTTGCTTGCTTTGCCATATGTTCACCAATTTTTGACATTTCAGTTGAAAGTTCTGTTGAAGCTTTTTTAATAACTTCCATATCCGTTCCATCTTTAACTTTTTTCAATTCTTCAACTTTTTCTTCAACACCTTTTTTAATTTCTTCTGTAATTTTATCAGCATTATCCTTCAAAGATTTTTCGGCTGTATAAATCATCTGATCAGAAATATTTCGAATTTCAACTTCTTCACGCTTTTTCTTATCTTCCTCCTCGTGAATTTCTGCATCTTTTTGCATCTTTGCAATATCATCTTTTGAAAGACCTGAACTTGCTTCGATTCGGATAGACTGCTCTTTTCCAGATGCCTTATCTTTTGCTTTCACACTTAAAATTCCGTTTGCATCCACATCGAAACTAACTTCAACTTGAGGAACGCCTCTAGGTGCTGTTGGAATTCCATCAAGAATAAATCTTCCTAAAGACTTGTTGTCATTTGCCATCCCTCTTTCACCTTGCACAATATGAATTTCTACAGAAGTCTGATTATCAGCGGCTGTTGAGAATGTTTGTGAACGTGATGTTGGAATAGTCGTATTTTTTTCAACAAGCTTTGTAGCCACACCTCCCATTGTTTCAATACCTAGAGATAGAGGGATAACATCAAGAAGAAGAACATCTTTCACATCACCTGTGAAAATACCTCCCTGAATTGCAGCTCCAATAGCTACCACTTCGTCTGGGTTAACACCCATGTGTGGCTCCTTACCAAAGAAAGCTTTAACTGCGTTTTGCATTGCAGGCATTCTTGTTTGCCCTCCAACAAGGATTATTTCATTTAGGTCTTCTTTTTTAAATGGAGAAGCTTCAAGTGCTCGCTTTGTAATTTCCATTGCTCGGTCAATAAACTCTTGTGTAAGTTCCTCAAGTTTTGTTCGAGTTATTTTCAAAAGAAGATGTCTTGGTCCAGAGGAATCTGAAGTGATGAAAGGAATATTTACTTCAGTTTCAACAGCTGTAGAAAGTTCAATCTTTGCTTTTTCTGCAGCTTCATCTAGTCGTTGAAGAGCCAGAGCATCGTTTCGAACATTTATACCAGACTCCTTCATAAATTCATCTGCAATATAATTTAGAATTTTTTGGTCAATATCTTTACCTCCAAGATGAGCATCTCCATCTGTAGATTTTACTTCAACAACGTCACCACCAACTTCTAGAATAGAAACATCAAATGTTCCTCCACCGAAGTCGAACACTGCAATTTTTTCGTCCTTCTTTTTGTCGAATCCATACGCAAGAGCTGCGGCAGTCGGTTCATTTATAATTCTCTTCACATCCAAGCCTGCGATTTTTCCAGCATCTTTTGTTGCCTGACGTTGTGCATCGTTAAAATATGCAGGTACTGTAATAACAGCCTCTGTAATAGTTTCCCCGATACGAGCTTCTGCATCTGCCTTCAATTTCTGAATGATCATCGCTGAAATTTCTTCTGGTCGATACCATTTATCACCCATCTTCACATCAATTCCGCCATTTTCTGATTTCTTTGTTTCAAAAGGAACACTTTTAATATCCTTTTGAACTTGAGGTTCATCAAAATTGTGACCAATAAATCTTTTGATTTGAAAGATTGTATTTTTTGGATTTGTTACTGCTTGTCGCTTTGCGATAAGACCAGCAAGTCTTTCTCCTGTTTTTGATTCTGCTAAGATCGATGTAGTTGTACGTGCACCTTCTGAGTTTTCCAAAATCTTTGGAACACCAGCTTCCATCACCGCCACCGCACTGTTTGTTGTACCTAAATCGATACCGATTATTTTGCTCATATAGTTTTTATTTTTAAGAAATAATAAATAGTAAAAGTTAATAATTAAAAAGATTCATGATTTATGATTCATGATTTAAGAATAAGACACAAATTCAGATTCATGAATCTTACTTCATAAGTCCTAAATCTGTGCTCTAGCGAGCACTAGGTGCCCTAGTTGGTTGGCTCACAAAAAATGCAAACTTTGCATAAGGAGATACGATTTTCTCGTAATATTTTTTTTCTGAAATTATTTCAGTAGATTTTGCACAAGCACCACAGATAGCAAGAGTTACCTCATTTGCGATTGGATTTTCAGGAGAATATTGCACAGAAACTACCTTAGCTTTTAGTTCCCCAGCCTCAAAAGATAACAAAAAATGCACAAGCGCGATTCTTCCATCGGCCATTTTCATCACTTTCGATATCAGTTTGTTTGGGGTCTGTACAGCCAGCATTACATGTGAATTATAACATATTTTATGACTATGAAAAGACATATTATATTAATAAAATAGCCCACATTTACAGATGGACTATTTTGTCCAAGGTCTCCCCTTGGAAAACTATCTATTAAGATAAGTTATCGTAAGTTGAAGAACTGTTGCAAAAGAAACCCATAGTAAATATGGGACTTGTGCATAGGCAATCCACTTGGCATATGGAAAGATTGCAATAATTGCCCAAATAAGAGTGCCTAAAATGAGGATTATATCGATAGCTGAAAGTAGGTTATTCTTTAAACCAAACTGAAAGAATGTAAACGAAAAATTAAATATCAAATTTAAAATAAAAGGTAAGGCAATAATCCAAGGAATTTGTTTTGTGAAAGCTTTGTAGAAAACTGAACCGAAACTTATTGTGATAATAATATACAATACTGTCCAAACTGGTCCAAACAAAAATGCTGGTGGTGACCATTTTGGTCTAATAAGAGTTGAATACCAATTGTATGCTTGCATATAAATATTTTAACACATTTTAAACCCTTTTGCTTTTAAATCACAAATTCCTCCCCCATTTTCTACATTTGTGAACCCTGCAGATTCCAAAGTATTTTTAGCTCTACTGGATCTACCGCCCGAAATACAGCACAAAATTATATTTTCGTCTTTTTCACAATCAGGTAAAACACCATTCATAATGTCATTTAAGCTGATGTTCACAGAGTCTTCTATATGCCCGTTTTCGTATTCATCTTTATCTCGTACGTCTATTATCATTATTTTAGTTTATTATACTGCACATCAAACTCACTTTCTATATTTAGTCCTCATTTTAGCTAATTCATCAAGAAAGATATCTGTCATTTCAACAAAACGAGATCTCACCTCTTTTTCGGATTTAGCAGATGTACATATATCTAAAGCAGGTGAATAAGCAATAAAACGCTTTTGCTGTTTTAATATTTCCACATCTAAATTTAATATTAGTTTTATCTTCTTCATATATTATACTATCCTCATGAATGTCATCCTCGGGTAATCCCGGGGATCCAAGTTCTGAATTCTGCAGACTGGATTCCCGCCTCCGCGGGAATGACAATACGTGTCTATTCTACTCCTTTTAGCTGTTTTCTCAATACTAAATAATTTGGTATTGTCATTGCAACTAAGTTCCAAAATTTCTTTGAATGGTTGAATTCTGCCAAGTGACATATTTCATGAACCGCCAGATAGTTTGCTAATTCATCAGAAAGTAAAGCTATTTTGTAATTAAAATTCAAATTCCCTTTTCTTGAGCAACTTCCCCATCGTGTAGATTGATTTTTAATCGAAATCTTATTATATTTTAAATTATAAATTTTACTGAATTTCAAAACTTTTCTTTTTGCAATTATCAAAGCCCTGTCTTTGTATTTTTCAAAATCAGCCTTTGTTTCCTTTGCTGTTTTTTTCTTTGGAATATTTTTGAGTTCTTCAATTTTATTTAAAAGCCATTCTGATTTTTGAAACATAAATTTCTTAATAAAATTTTGACTTACGAATCTTGGTGTAGTGATAGTGACTTCACCACCACAATGCACAGCAAGTCGAAGGCGTTTTGCTCGTTTGCTTACTTTGTGTGTGTACTCAACCTTATTTCCCAATAATTCTATTTCTTGTTTCATATTGCAATATTTTACAACTTATACTATCATCAAAACCGGAAAGGACACAGGTTTATGCCAAGAAAAACTAGGAAAGCAAAACTTGCAAGATTAGAGAGAAAAAAACTTAAGTCATTAAGAGCGAACAGACTGAGCCCTTGGGAGAGATTTAAAGCCGAAGCTCGTTTAGCAAGACCCCGTTTAAAAAACCAAACAACTAAGACAGACTTACTCCGACGAGTTAAGAACTACCTTACTCTTCCTTCAAAGACGATTTTTGGTTCGCGACGAGCAAGACCGCTTTGGCAATCCGTCTTATGCGACGGCTTATGTGTCGGAACCCTCGGATTCTACAGACCATAAAAGCATCAAAATGATGCTTTTTTCTTTGTTTAAAATTTTGAATTTGTTTCGGCCTGCCCGGCCAGGGATTTCGTGCTTCGGATTTCGAATTTAAAAAAGACTATTCTAGTCTTTTTTCAGCACTTCATCCGACAATTCTCCCATTCCTTTTTTATCCTTTGAAGAGTATTCGATTATTTTATGCGGACCGATCAATTCAGCAATCTTTTTCATTTGCTTTTGGTATACAGATTTTTTTACTTTATCAATTTTATTTGCCACAATCACAATTTCTTTTCCAGATTCCTCTAAAGCCTTAAGTGTTGAAAGATCATCTTTTGTTGGGCCAACTTCAGCATCAATAATTAAAACTACTTTTGGATTATGTTGTGAATCAAAAAGATACCACCCGATCAAATCCTGAAGTTTATCAACTCTTTCTCGTCCAATCTTTGCAAATCCATAACCAGGAAGGTCCACAAAATAATGTGAATGATTTATCATAAAAACATTCAACTGTTGTGTTAAACCCGGAAGACTACTTGTTCGTGCCAAACCCTTCACACCAGTTAGAGAGTTTATCAAACTTGATTTACCTGCATTAGAACGGCCAATGAAAGCAATCTGAGGAATGCCATCATTCAATATTTCATCGTCCCCAACAAGCCCCCTCATAAATTCTGCAGATTTTATTTTCATTGATTTTATTTTATGTTTACTCACACTGTCATTCTTGCGAATGCGAGAATCCATGCTCGAATTTTAGACTGGATTTCACTTACAGATTCACTTTACTTTAAGAATAATTAATTTCATTAATTCATTTGTTTCTCCCTCCTATTGTTTTCAGATGTGAGACTATAAATGATTTCTCTTCCATGATCATCAGCGTACCGAATCGCATCAAAGGTTTTTTTATCTACAAAATAGACTGACACACCATTATCAATCATGGCATCAAGTGAAGAAGGATAATATGTTTCCCCTACTGGTTTAACTGGCTCACGACTTGTCCACTCTTTATCCCCCATTCCTATATCTGCATTATAATCAAAGCTATTACTAGGCACTTCATAAACAGTTCCTCCTTTATCTTTTTTCACATACTCGTCTCTATCCATACAAATAACAACAGTGAGAACATTTTCATAGTAGCCAATCTTTGTCCAACTATCGTTATGCCCTGGTATCATAAAAATTGAAGCTAGCGCCTTCTCTGGTGTGGAAAAAATAACAGCACCTTCATTTTCATCCCGATAATTACCTTTTCTTGGAGTAATTTCCTTTATCCCTTTTGTTTGAGTACCAATATATAATATTTTCGGTTTTTCTTTCCTTTCTACAATATTTTCTTGTTTTGTTCCTTCCATATAAAAGTATAATGTTATAAGTTATTTATATTGTCACAAATATTTTTCTGGTGAAAAATTTTCTGACCACGCCTCGACCAAAAGTATTTTTCTACTGAAAAATCTTTTCGTCATGTCTCAGCTCGACAGCTTCCGACCTTGCGTTCGGGTCCCTTCCCGAACTCACCGTCGCGCTCCGGCCTTGCGTTCAGGTACTCACCTGAACTCACCCACCTTCACCCTCGGTGCTTTTATTAACTTGCCATGAAGCTCATAGCCTTTCTGAGTAACTTCTACAACAGTATGATCCTGTGCTTCATCTGTAACAGCAACATGCTCAAGAGCTTCATCTCTGTTTGGATCAAACGGTAGGCCGATAGGATTCACCTCTGTAAGTCCATTACTTTCGAGAACATTTCTAAATTGAGAATAAATATACTCCACACCCATTCTCCAATTTTTATCAACTTTTTCCCATTGCTCTTTATTAACAAAAGCCATATCAAAACTCTCCAGCACTGGCAAAATTTCCCCAATCAAATCTTCCTTAGCATATTTTACAATATCTTTTCGACGAACTTCTTCATCTTTTTTTGCATTCATATAATCAGCCTTTGTCCTCTGCCATCCATCCAAATATTCTTGCTTTTCTTTTGTGGCAAGTTTCAATTTCTCACGAAGTTTTTTCACAGTTTCCTGCATAGATTCTTCCGCAAGAACACTGTCATCCAACGTATCATCAGATTCAATTGTCACATCATCAATAACCTCATCAGTATTTTGAGGCTCTATATCAATGTTTTCGTCAGTTTTTTTATTTGTATTTTCATCAGTCATACGGGGATTATAGCAAAAAATAAAGGTATTTCAAAATGGAAAAGAAAAACCCTAATCTCACAGCACAGCCGTAAAATTAGGGTTGATTGTAACTTATTTCAGATAATCAAAGGATCTTGCAAGATATTCCCCTGCCATATCCCAATCAATCGGATCGAGGTAACTTCCGCTCGGTCGGAGTTTTCCTTGAGCATCGATGCTCAGATTTGGATATTCCTTAAGAAAAGGCTCAATGAGATGCATTGTCTTTGGGCCAAGACCTCCAGCAACTACAATCTTCATTTCTGGAAAAATTGCCGATACAGCCCCGACGAAGGGAAGTAATTTTTCAGCATCCATACCCAAACCCTCACCCATACTCTTATCAAGAAGAACTCGATGAATGAATGTTTTGTATTCAAAGAGTCGATTGATTAAGGTTTGAGGGTTATTATCAACTTGATCGAATGCTTTCCGACCGATTTGAAGAATAACTTCTGGATTTCTCCGAGATGAATGTATGGCACCTGCGACATCTGCCGGATTTGGCCAACATAAATCAAGTTGTAAAGCATCCATACCAATCCCCCCTAACATAATTGCATTATACAAATTACGAGAAAGAGTGTGAAAGTGATCATATTCACTATCTGCATAGTGCAGACAGTTATATGTTTTCCTTGATTGAAAAATTGAAGCCACTTCCTTGTTCTTCGGGAAAACATCCGCAAATTTAGTTGGGAGTCCACAAAGAGTCTTACGACTCATCATAACTCCAACATGTAGCAGGCGCTTGGATCCTCTCGGCCTATGAGCATTGAACACTTTGAGCATTGCCTTCACTTGTTCATATGAAGTAAAATCAGTGATACCCGTATAGGGCGTACATTTCTTAATCAGCGGTAGTCTTATCATATGGTACATTCTGTTTGTTCCGTAATTCACATTACTGATTTTTATGTAGATGTCAAACCGATCGATCAATCAAAACATTATGCATCCAAAAAGAGCTCAGCAGAGGCTTTTTGGATGCATCAATTCAACTGACTGTATTTCATGTATTTGTGAAATATAGCCCGCCACTTCCACCAAAAATATGTGGTTAATAGTCTCCTTTGAAATACAAGTCCCCTAAAATAATCGCCCCGAACGAGTTCGCGGAGATGCTTAAAATTTTACGAGCTTTTTAGAAAAATCAAGCTGTTTGAGACGAGCACGTCGAGTTCTTGATTTTGCGTTAAGAAAAGTGACTAAAAATTTATTAGCATCGTAGCGCTTTAGTGAGGGCGATTATTTTAGGGGACGTGATATAAACACAAAATACAAGACTTGGATCTCCGCAAGCGAAGATGACGATCTGGGTGCGGGAAGACAATACGGATGCGAGACTGGTGAGATTGGGGTGGGACCCAATCGCAAGGACGGAAGCCGACGGGCTGAGTCGTGATCAGAAGATTTTTCAGCAGAAAAATACTTGTGATTCCCGCCTCCGCGGGAATGACAGAAGAAAATAGAGCAAAATAAAAAATCGCCCGAAGGCGATTTTTTATTACTATCGTTTTGACCAATGAGGTCGCTCCCGCTCTTTGGAAACCCACGGTTTTCCAACACTCCTTTCAGTCGCTGCCTTCCTCCACGGGGAAACCGGAGTTTCCCCGACCCTCTTCTCACACCTCAGTGATCTAAAAGCAAAAAACGCCCGAAGGCGTTTTTTATCTTTTTGACCACTGAGGTGACTTTCGAGCTTTCTTTAGACCGAATTTTCTTCGTTCCTTTGCACGAGGATCTCGCATAAGGAAACCAAAATCTTTCAAGGCCTTTCTTAGTTCTGGATCGAAGATGATAAGTCCTCGGGCTACACCAAGTCTAATTGCTTCTGCTTGAGAGTGCACACCTCCTCCTAGAACTTTCACTGTAATCATAAACTTAACTGGAATATTTGCTTTTGTTAAAGATTCTAGAGCGACATGCTGTAGTTCTTCTGTTTTTAGAAATTCAGTATAATCCATGTCGTTGATAACCATTGTTGTCTTATCAGCTTCTGTGATTCGAACTCGAGCAATTGATGTCTTGCGTCGTCCGACTGATTCTAAATATCTTGATGTTGTAGTAGTTTTTGCCATATATATTATTCAGTTACTTTAAGATTTTTCATTCGTTCTTTTCGAAGTCGGTTACCTGGAAGCATACCGTATACAGCAAGATTGAATAGTTCTGAATAACCTTTCTTACTTGCAACCAAAGCAGCAGAAAGCTGTTTCAAACCACCTGGATATCCTGAATATCTTTCATGAAGAGTATCTCGGAGTTTCTTTTCAGTAAACTTTGCTTTTGATGCGTTGATAATTTCTACTTGTACAGAAATAACTTTGTTTCGTGCATACTCAGTTGTTGATTCTTTACCAATAAGAATCTTAGCAGCTGCAGATGCAATACGTCCTAAAGATTTTCCTGTTGCGTCTAATGTGTATTTCATATTATATAAATTCAATGTAAGCCATTGGGCTTGCGTCTTTAAGTCGTCGGCCGAGTTTGGTAATTCTTGTGTATCCACCCTTCACATCCAAATATTTTGGAGATAGTGTTTCAACAACAAGTTTTGCAACTTTTTCTGATCCAACCTTCTCAATAATATTTCGACGAGCAGCAAGAGTATTTTTCTTTCCTGCTGTAACCATTTTTTCAACATATGGGCGAAGCTCTTTAGCTTTTGCTTCTGTTGTTTTGATTTTGCCCTTTTCGACAAGCGCAACAGCAAGAGATCGCATTAAACCTTTGCGAACCTTTGTTACTCTTCCGAACTTTCTGTTTGCGTTGTGATGTCTCATTTTTGTTAATTATCTCTTTAAACTTTAAATTATTTTAGTGTAATACCATGTTCACCTAAAACTTTCTTGATTTCCTGTACGCCCTTATTTCCAAGACCTTCGATATCAAGAATGTCTTCTTCTTTCTTTCGAACCAAACCACCTACTGTTCGTATGTTTGCGTTAGTAAGTGCGTTCGCTGTTCTCTGTGAAAGATTTAATGACTCTATACGTGTTTTCAAAAAATCTTCATAAGCTTCCTGACGAACTAATTCCCTTTCTCCCATATCATCCTTCTTAACTTCCTCTTCAGCCTCGGCCTCAGGTTCAACAAACCCAACAATCGCCTTTAATTGTTCAATCATAATGTTGATTGATTTTTCAAGCGCCTGTTTTGGCATGATGGTTCCGTCAGTTTCTATGAAAATCTTTACACGATTGAAGTCAGTTCGATCTCCAACTCGCATATTTTCAACTTCGTAATTAACTCGTCTGATTGGAGTAAAGTTTGCATCAAGAACAATTGATCCGATATCAACTCGGTCTTTCTGAATAAGTTCTTTTGATACATAGCCCAAACCTCTTTCAACTGTTATTTCAACATCAAAATCGACACCTTTATCTGTAAGGTGTGCAATAACCTGTTCTGGATTTAAAATATTCAACTGACTTCCACAAACAATATCAGCTGCTGTAACTTCTTTTATTCCAGAAACTTTAATTGTAGCAACTTGAGGCTCATCTGTAAGCATTTCAATGCGAACTCGCTTCAAGCTTAGTAGTATAGTAATGATATCTTCTTTAACACCACTTAGTGTGGAAAACTCATGAGGTACGCCCGCGATTTTTACTTTTGTAATCGCTGCGCCGGGTAGAGACGAAAGGATGATGCGACGAAGAGAGTTACCTAGAGTATGTCCATAACCCGGGTAAAGACCGTCGATTTCATAAACACCAACAAAACCTTCCTCTTGAACGATTTTTGGCTTTGATGGTAGTAGTACTTTGTGCTCCGACATAATTTTTGAGTTTGGTTAAAATTAATCTATTAATTATAATACACTTTACACTATTTTGCAATAGTACTAACGACGATAAAACAAAACTACCGCAGCTAGATTTAAATGACTTTCACCAGGCAACGCCTTAGGTGCCCCCTCAACAGTTACAGTTTTCTTTGCTTTATCAAGCTTTAACCATGATGGCACAGTTACCGTCTTAAGCTTTTCATCCAAAGCAACAAAAACTGGTTTCTTCAAACTTGACTCCCGAAGACCGATAACGTCACCTTTTTTGATCTGACATGATGCAATGTTTGTCTTAACACCATTTACAGTAATATGACCATGAGAAACTAGTTGTCTAGCAAATGCTCTAGCATGAGCAAAACCTGAACGCAAAACCACATTGTCCAATCTTGATTCCAAAACTTCAAAAAGTCTTTCTGCTGGTTTCAATGTTCTTTCTGCAATAACAGATTTAACAAGATTTTTAAACTGTCTTTCGTTTATTCCATATGTAAAACGCACTCGCTGCTTATCTAGCAAAAGATTTCCATAGTCGGTCTTTGCTCGCATACCTTCTGGATTTCCTTTTCTTTTTGTAAGATTCAACGCGAATTTAGCAGTCTGTGTCTTTTCAAAGACATGGGCTCCTAGTCGTCGTGCTTTTTTGTATTTTGGTCCGATTTTCATATATTTTTGTTATGAACGAAGTGAATTAGAAAAATAATGACCCCGCCCTAACTCAGCTGTTAAATAATTATTCTTTTGTTCTTTATTGTCGTTTGTCATGTTATTTATTTCTTTTATTTAAGTCCTGTAGGGCGGGGTAAGGATTTTTATAGTCACTAGCTCCTTAAAAATCTCTTATACTCGTCTTGGCTTTGGAGGCTTAGGACCGTTATGAGGTACAGGAGTTACATCCTTGATAGATGTAATAGTGAAACCCTTTGTGATAAAACTTCGAATTGAAGATTCGCGACCTGAACCAACACCCTTCACTACCACAGCAACTTCCTTAACACCAAAGGCTTGAGCTTTTTCTGCTATTACTTCTCCAATTTTTGCAGCTGCAAATGGAGTTCCCTTCTTTGCACCTTTAAAACCAAGTGAGCCAGATGATGACCATGCGTATATATTGCCTTTTGTATCGGCAAGAGAGAGTTTTGTGTTGTTATAAGTGGACTCAACAAATAGAATTCCTGATTCGAGACGCTTCTTAGAAGATGAAGTTTTTTTAGCAACTCCTTCATTTGCACCCCCTGCTGTTTTTACGATTCTTTTCTTTCCCATAATATTTTTATTTTATTTCTTCTCAACAGACTTTCGGCCAGAACCCATAGTCTTTCGAACATTACCCCGAACTGTACGAGAATTTGTCTTTGTTCGTTGACCGTTAACAGGGAGCTTTCGGGTGTGACGAACACCTCTGTAGCATTTAACATCTTTCAATCGCTTTACATTTCCTCCAATCTCACGCTTTAAATCTCCTTCTACTTTGTAGCCTTCTACAAGTTTTCGAATTACATTCTCTTCATCTGCATTAAGATCTTTAGATTTCTTACCACCTTCTATACCCGCCTCTTTTAATATTTTTTGTGCACGTGAACGACCGATACCAAAAATGGTTATTAGACCGATTTCAAGTCGTTTCTCATCTGGAAGTGTTATACCTAGGATTCGCATAATATTTAGCCTTGTCGTTGTTTAAAACGAGGATTTTTTTTGTTAATAATATAAAGCCGACCGTTTCGTCTTACGATCTTGTCATCTGGTGCTCGTTTTTTTATTGTTGATTTTACTTTCATCCCACTAGAAATTTATTAATTAATCTTTTTACTAACATTATTTATATTTTCTTCGACTTTCCCCATCTAGAAACTGTGTTCTGTAAATTTCTAAAGGGATAAATATTTCGTTAAAAGCGTTTATTTATTCTTGCCTTTCCTCCATAAGGATCAAGTTCGAGAGAAACCTTATCGCCCACAAGGACGCGGATACGATGAAGTCGCATCTTACCAGCTAAGTATGATAGTACTACGTCGCCAGTTTCCAGTTCGACTCGAAAGAACGTATTGGGCAGAGCCTCAATAACTGTTCCCATAACAATGTTTTTGTTGTTGTCCATTAATTTCAAAACAGTGGGTACTATAATAGCAAAAGGAGCGCTTTAAGTCAAGGCTTTTCCTTAGCAACTATTATTTTTCCTCATTAATAATAATCTTACCTAATTCCGTAGGGAATCTAGACCTCCAAAATGGCTCAATCTTTGAGTTTCCTTTCTCAATCGCCCCATAAGTCGCAATAACAGTTGCAAAAGTCTCTCTAGAAATACCGGCCAAATCTGCCTTTAGTTTATCAGAATTATATCCATATATGAAATGTGGTTTCCCTTTTATTTTTAAAGATAGACTATTTGTATTAACACTCAAACTAGTTGAACTCGCTGAATACTCAAAAGAAAGATCTTTAATGTTATCAACTATGATATCCTCACCAGAATATCCTGGAATTGCTTTTTTTGCTAAAAACGTTGACAGTTTCTTTAAATCGACCAAAACTCCAACAAAATCGGCTTTTTGTTTTAAGGTAAGTGTTGAATCTTTTGTTTCTTGGGTAGAAGAAGAATAATGAATTGAATAGACGTTAGGCAAAAGAACAAATGAGTTTGGTATTTGTTGATTCACACCACTCAAAAGCTGTTTCTCTAGAGATTCCTTAATTAAGCTTTGTGCTTTTAAAATATCCCCATCTTCTGCAATTTTAACCATTCCAAGCAAGCCATTTGCAAAAGGTGTTTTGGATCTTGCATAAATTGTTTGATATTTAGCCGTTCCTTTAAATCCAGGCAATGTTAAATCTATTAAATTAGAATTGTATTCTACTCCTGGAGCATCGGCTGTCGCTATTACTTCAAGACTTCCTGGGATACCTTTCTTTGCTCCAGCCACAGTAATAGTTGCTGGGATTCGATATATTTTTCCATTCGAAGCCTCTAGTCTAGTTTGAGAAAGAAGTTTTTGAGATGTGGTGTTATTGTTATAAATAACCACTCGCCCTGTAGCTTTTATCGAGACTTGTTTTTCTCCCTTAGTTGGGACAGATTCACCCACCTCTTTACTTAAACTTACAATTTCAAAAGGTAAAACTCCAGCTTCATCTTTTCTGGTCATATTTACACTCGTATCTACATCTGAGGTGATTTCTTTAATTTTTATATCAACAACTGCTGAATGAAAAAACGACGATACAAAAATAAAAAATCCGACTACCGCTGAAATAACCAACAACCAAACACCAACCATGCCCCAACGAGGTTTACTTGCGTGGGAGATATATTCTGAATGAAAATCATAATGGTTTTCTATTTCAGGTAATACAACTTTTTTACTTACATGATGAGTTACATTCTTCTTTTTTGATTTACCTTCTATAGGAATCTCCCTCCCGACGTCAGCCATGGAAATATCTTGTATCGAACGATGATGGGCCGGAATTGTAATATCTTGAATTGAAACTCTTTTTTTCATATTAATCTATAATAT